>JAIESJ010000223.1 GCA_019746155.1 Burkholderiales bacterium | reverse complement strand
TCGATCACAAGATCGGTCAGTTTTTTGTGCATTACGAACGTGCCGCGCCAGTCCGCGGCTCCGCGCAGGCTTTGCATCCAGGATGAAGCGCCGCCGGCCTGCCGCAGATTGTCGATATTGGCCCGGCCCTGCAGGCTCACGCGCACCGTCGAATCACGCTGGGTAGTGGCAGAAACCGTCACCGCCCCGCCGAGAAAAATGCCGGTCGCGTTCTGCATGCGCACCGAGGATTCCGTAAACTCCAGACGTCCGTTGAACTGCTCGATCGGCGGCAGATCAACATCGCTAATGATTTTATTGCTGACGAACTGATAACTGCCGGCAACCTTGCTCTTGCCGGTCGCGCCCAGCGGAATTTCGATTTTGAGCGCGAGATTGCCGTTGCCCTGGGCGTTCATGCCCTCCGTAAAGCGGTCGATCATGTCGTTTACCGGGCTTTTCTTGATGAATGAGAGAAACTCGCTGGTCGGCCCGCCGGCCTCACCGGTGATGCGCAAGACTTCGTCCGTGCGCGTCAGATCGGGGATCTCGGCGTGAACCTTGCCCAGTCTGGCGCCGAGTATCGTTCCCTGGCGGGCAAAAACGTCTACGCGCTTGCCGCGGAAATTCAATTCGCCGGCGATATTTTCGATTTTCGGCCAGTTCTCTGCGTAATCGAGCACGCCGCCCGTGATCTTGGCCACGACCTGAAACACGCCGCCCTTGTCTTCGGAAAACGGGAAATCATCGAGGTTGCCCTTGAGCCGCAGCGACACGTCGTTCGACTGGCCGGCCGGAAACGCCCGGTCGAGCCAGTCGCGCGCGGGTTTGCCCACCGCCAGCGGAATATAGCGGCTGGCGTAGCGCGCGTCGGCACGCGTAAGATTTCCGGTGAGATCGATCGACCCTTTGCTGCCCGGCTGTGCGCGATAGTTGCCGAAAAGCGTGCCGGCAAGGTGCTGGTTGGAAAACGAAACGCTGTTCATCTTTATCTGGGCGTCGGCACCGCTGCGCGACCAGGCAATCTGCGCAGTGAACGCATCGAACTGCAGCGGATCGCGGAACACCAGCGGCATGTCGATCGTCGCGCCGTTGGCATTGAGATGGAGCGAGCCCGCCTTTTCATTGCCGTCGATGTTGCCGCTGATGCCGGAAAATCCGGGGATCCTGCCCAGGCGGTTCATCGCGAGTTCATGGAACCGGCCGCGCACACTGTATTGGCCGGGCTGCCGCCACTCGCCGCTCCAGCGCACCACGACGTCGTAGAGGCTGCCCCTGGGCGCCAGATCCACCAGCTGTTTGCGGAACTCGGCAGCGAGTGGCAAACGGTCGGCCAGCGTCACCAGAGGCTGCAAATCGAGCGCGTTGGCCTGCAGTTCGCCACGTGGCGGCCCGCGGTCTTCACCTGCGGTGAGACGCAACAGGAAATCCACCGGCTGCAAGGCGAGCCCGCCCTGGGCTGTGAGTGCCAGTTTGGCGGTCGAAAACTCCTCCCCCCCCGCCGACGTCTTCCATGCGACACGACCCGACAGTTCGGTGAGATCAAGCTCCGGCAGGTCCCTGGCCAGCCGGGTTCTGACATCGGCAAGCCGCACATCGGCGATGATTTCCTTGAGCTGATGCCGGCTGAACCCCAGCCATAACCGCAGGGCGCCGGCACCCTGCGGGAATTCTATGGGGAACGGCACCCAAGTGCGCCACGCCGCGATATCGGCATAATCGAGCTGCACGAAAAATTTTCCGTTCCAATCCGACAGCATCCTGACGGTTTCCCCGCTCAGATCACCGCGGATGTCGAGCGGCCCGGCGAGATGCGGCGGCGGTATCGCGCGCAGGCCGAAACGGTGCCGGTCGCCGTGGTTCACTATCTGCAACTGGACCCGCTTCAAATCGAGCTGCGGCGCGCCGCGCATCTCGTCGCGCCAGGACAGGGTGGCGTCGCGCACCACGATCTCGCGCTGGCGCAGCAGCCAGTCCGCAATCCCATCACCCTCCTGCGGCTTCCGGGTCACCGCGACGCCGGCGACCCAGATCGCGCCGTTTGCATCGCGCCTGACATTCAGTACCGGCCGGTGAAACTCGATCGAATAAAACCTCAGTTCGAATGTCGCCAGCGACAGCCACGACAGCGTATTGTCGACGCGGGGGAGTTCGAGCACCGGCTGATCCGCGGCATCGAATACGGCGATGTTCTCGAGCACGAGTTCGGGACGTATGCCGTCCCAACTGGCGGATATTTTGCCGATGGTGACGCGCTGATTGGCGGCCTGGCTGACTGCCCGTGCGATATCCTCGCGATATTGCTCGATGTTGGGCAGCACCCAGTAGCGCAGGGACAGCACGATCGCGGCAAACGCGAAACCGGCAGCCAGCACCGTCCATGTCAGTACGCGGTAGACCCCGAGCGAACTGACGTGCAGCCATTTCAATTTGTCGGGAATAGGCACTTTTTGCCTGAAAATTGAAAAAATGCGATAGTCAAACAACAATTTAGCCATTTTAACCCGTTTACCGCATGGAATTGAATAACGCGCCGGCCGGCGCTGCGGCCGACCCCGCGCTGGAGGCCGCCTGTCGCTTCAGCCGCTACGCCCGCCGTCTGCTGGAAGCCGAGCCGCAAATCGCCTCGCACGTCAATGTCGGGCAACCCTTCACGGCCGAGGACATGCGCGCGACGCTCGAGGCCCACCCCGCGGCCGACGAAACGGCGCTGCGGCGCGCGCTGCGCATTCTGCGCAAACGGGTAATGCTGCATCTGATCGCGCGCGATATCGGCGGACTTGCCGATCTCGCCGAGGTCGTTGCCACTGTCACGGCACTGGCGGAAGTCACGGTCTCTGCCGCGCTTTCCCATCTCGACCGCTGGCTCACCGGACGGCACGGCCGGCCGGTGGGCGCGGCGAGCGGCGCAGTCCAGCAACTGCATGTGGTCGGCATGGGCAAACTGGGCGGTCAGGAGCTCAACGTGTCTTCCGATATCGACCTCATTTTCGTCTATCCGGAAGAAGGTGAAACCGACGGTGAACAGCCGCTGAGCAACCACGAATATTTCACCCATCTCGCACGCCGGCTGATTGCGGCGCTCAATGAAATCACTACCGACGGTTATGTGTTCCGTGTCGACATGCGGCTGCGGCCCTACGGTGACAGCGGCCCGCTGGTGATGAGCTTTGACATGCTTGAAAACTATTTCATCACCCAGGGCCGGGAATGGGAGCGCTACGCCTGGATCAAGGGCCGGCCGGTCACCGGCGACCGCGGCAGCGAACTGCTGGAACTCGCGCGTCCCTTCATCTACCGCCGCCATCTCGACTACAGCGCATTCGCCTCGTTGCGCGAGTTGCACCGCCAGATCCGGCGCGAAGTCGAGCGGCGCGACATGCTCGACGACATCAAGCTCGGCCCGGGCGGCATCCGTGAAATCGAGTTCATCGTCCAGGTATTCCAGCTGATCCGCGGCGGCCGCGACCCGGCGTTGCGACAACAGCCGACACTTGCGGTGCTGCCGCTGCTCGCCGCGCGCAATCTGCTGCCCGGCCCCGCGGCGGCCGAGCTGCGCGAGGCTTACGTGTTCCTGCGCAATCTCGAGCACCGCCTGCAATACCTTGACGACCGGCAGACCCAATCGCTGCCGACGGAGGATGCCGAGCGTGCGCTGGTCGCGCACAGCATGGGTTTTGCCGACTATGCCGGAATGCTGGCGGCGCTCAACCATCATCGCGAGCAGGTCAGCCGTCACTTCGACCAGATTTTCGTCGCCGCTCCTCATGATCAGCACGTGCTTGCCGGACTGTGGCACGACGGTGGTGACGAGGCCGGCACCAGACACGGCATGGCACAACTTGGCGAACTGGGCTACAGGCGCGGCGCCGACCTGCAGCGCCGGCTGCAGGCGATGCGGGGAAGCAGCCGCTACCGCCAGATGCCGGCATCGAGCCAGTGGCGTCTCGACCAGCTGGTACCGCTCGCCATTGAAACCGCCGCGACGCGGCCCGATCCCGACGCAACACTGGAGCGTATTTTGCAACTGCTGGAAAGCGTGAGCCGGCGCGAATCCTATCTGGCGATGCTCGAAGAATATCCGCAGGCGCTGTCGCGGCTCGCCGATCTGATGAGCGCCAGCCCCTGGGTCGCGCAATACCTGACGCAGCACCCGATACTGCTCGACGAGCTGCTCGACACCCGCACCCTGTACGCGGCGCCCGACTGGCCGGAATTGCGCCGCCAGCTCCACATTCGACTCGACGACGCCGCCGCCGACATCGAAAAACAGATGGACGTGCTGCGCCATTTCAAGCACGCCCAGACCATGCGGCTGGTGGCTCAGGATCTCGCCGGCACGCTGCCGCTGGAAACGTTAAGCGATCATCTGTCCGATCTCGCCTGCCTGATCCTGGACGAAGTGCTGCATCTCGCCTGGTCCGGGCTGCGCCAGCGACACCGCGACGAGCCGGCCTTCGCTATCGTCGGTTACGGCAAACTCGGCGGCAAGGAGCTCGGTTACGCCTCCGACCTCGATCTCGTTTTCCTCTACGAGGACGGCGCGCCCGGGGCGCCGGAGAACTACGCGCGGCTCGCACTGCGCATCAACCACTGGCTCACCAGTATCACCGCTGCCGGCGTGCTTTACGACACCGACCTGCGGCTGCGGCCGGACGGCGCCAGCGGCCTGCTGGTCAGCCCTCTCGGGAGTTTCGCGGAATACCAGACGCATCAGGCATGGGTGTGGGAACATCAGGCGCTGACCCGGGCCCGCTTCGCGGCCGGCGATCCGGCGATCGGACGCCAATTCGAGGCATTGCGCATCGCGGTCCTGCGCCAGCAGCGTGATCTCGCCGCGCTGCGCGGCGAAGTGGTCGCCATGCGCCGGAAAATGCTCGACGCGCATCCTAACTCAAGCGAGCTGTTCGATCTCAAGCACGACCGCGGCGGCATCATCGACGTCGAGTTCATCGTGCAATATCTGGTATTGGGCCACGCCCACGCCCATGCGGAACTCACCGGCAACATCGGGAATCTGGCATTGCTCAAGCTCGCGGCGCGGCTCGGCCTGATTGCGGAGAACGAGGCATTGGCGGCACACGACGCCTACCGGCGCCTGCGCCAGTTGCAGCACACGCTGCGGCTGCAGGGCGACAAGTACGCGCGCGTCGAAGCTGCGACGCTGGCGCCCGAAATCGCGGCGGTGAAAAAACTCTGGGCGAGCGTGCTGGGAACAGCCAGCATCCGCGGTTGACAGGGGCTCAAGGCGCGAATACGAGGACGCCTGCCTTGGCCGCGCCAGCAGCGAGCAGAGGCCGGATTAAATCAAGCTCGGCAAGCGCATCGCGGCACTCCTCGCGCGCGATCAACCGTCGGCCGACGGCGCGGATGAGCCCATGAGAGACTTCCGTGCGCCATACCTCAGGCACGAGCGGCCGATGCCGCTGCGCCATCACTGCGTCATAGATAGCGATCGAATACGGCGTTGCCTGATTCTTGAGATACCAAGCGCACGTAACCGAGGTATCCAACACAAACTGCATCAGCCCCCGCGCGCCTCATCAATGAAGCGCTCCAGGTTAACTCCCGAGCGGCGGCGTTGGCTGCGCATCCTGGCCAAACTCAGCGGGCTCACGAAAGTCCTGGTACTCGGCCGGTGAGGAGTAGGTGACCGAGGCAGAAAAAAGCCTCCCAATCTATGTCGAAGGCTTTTTGCGCGTGAAACTTATGCAGTGATCAGAAGCGATAAGACATCCCGATCAATAAGCCGTCGCGAGTCGTTTCAAAATTATTTATTGGGAGGCCTGCGCCATTGGCAAACCGAATCGTGCCCTTGGTTCGGAAAAGCCACGACCGGTAAGCAGCGCTGAATGAAAGTGCCTTGGTGTATTCATATGCACCTCCAATTTGCCACATCCAACCGTCACCACTGCCGGAATGCCTGATGTTTGGGGTCGGGCCCAGGTCGGTGCGAAGATGGTGACTATCCTCATTGGACAATTTTGCATTAAACGCATACGCCAACTCGCCGTTTAGCTTGAACTGGTCGCTTAATTTCCCATCTACCGCTGTTCCGAGCCGCCAAATCTTCCATAGGGCATCATTGGTAATTACCTTTGTCGAATCAGGTAGATTGGGATAAGGATAACCAGGCAAATTCCTTAAACCATATGCGTCAATTTTCTCCTTGTACTGTCCATAACCGCCGAACAAAGAGAAAGCGATGTTTTGGTCCTTGAAAACGGCACCGCCAAAATCCCAGAGCCAGTAACTGAGGTGTCCGTTTCTGAGAGAACTGTCGGTATCTGATAATTTTAATTGACCGACCAGCCAATCCTCATCGCGCAGATTACCGGAATCTATGTTGCCGGCCCCGAAATTAATTCGGGAAAAGAATCTTTCCTTGTCTGCGCGAATACCGACTTCGGCGACATTGCTTTTCATGCCGCTATAAGTGAGTTGGGAGGTGGGGTTGCCAAACAAAGGAGAGGAGGCAGAGGCATTATGATTCCAGGTGGTTTTCCCCGTACTCCGCCAATATTTCAGCTCGGTAGTAATTTGCAGCTCTTGGGAGCCTGGATCGGCGGCCATCGCCGACGGCACGCCGGCGGCAACAATTGCAAGCAATCCCAGCAATGACACGAAATATTTTTGTTTCATGGTATCTCCCGCGTTAGTTGACATGCCCAACAAAAACGAACCATGTTACTGGACCACTTTCTATCTAACAGGTCGTCGGATGACAGCCGAACAGCCCGCTTGCCCAACTGGTTTGAGATATTATCCTATTTTGGGATAATCCGCAAATAGGTTTAAAAAAGGCAGCTGATGTCATTAGTTGCCTCGTTGAAGACTACCTACCTACGGCAGAACGAACGATTCCTTGCGCAGCTTAGAGCAGCCCGCAAGAACGCCGGTGTTTCCCAGCAGGCCCTGGCCAAACGATTACGCCGGCCGCAATCGTTTGTTTCAAAGTATGAAAATGCCGAACGGCGGCTCGACGTCGTGGAATTCTTGCAGGTGGCGCAAGCGATCGGGATTGACCCGCATAAAGTAATCGATGGACTGCTTAGCGAAGAAGAGCCGCAATTGCTTTCCAAGCTGCGGCGCGCACGGTAGTTGCGTCACTCACAAAGCGCAGCAAGGAAATGGTCTGCGAAATCGTGCAGGCGTTACCGGAGCTGAAGAAATAATCCTGTTCGGATCAGTCGCTCTACCGACAGCGGAAGTTAAAGGGCAGCGTCGGGTGAAATACGCTAAAATTCAGTTTTTTTGAGCGGAGTATCAACCAATGTCGATGGCCGACCGCGACGGGCATATTTGGTATGACGGCAAGCTTGTGCCCTGGCGCAATGCCACCACCCACGTACTCACCCACTCCCTGCATTACGGGCTCGCGGTATTCGAGGGCGTGCGCGCCTACAATACCGTCAACGGCACTGCGATTTTCCGGCTCAAGGAGCATACCGAGCGCCTGTTCAATTCCGCCCACATCTACATGATGAAGCTCCCTTACAGCCGGGAAACCCTCATGGAGGCGCAAAAAGAAGTGGTCCGGGCGAACAAGCTTGAATCCTGCTATATCCGGCCGATTGCCTTCTATGGCTCGGAGAAAATGGGGGTGTCGCCGAAGGGCGCAAGCGTGCACGTGGCGGTTGCCGCCTGGCCGTGGGGAGCCTATCTCGGTGCGGAAGCGCTCGAGAAGGGCATACGGGTCAAGACCTCTTCCCACGCGCGCCATCATGTCAACGTTTCGATGTGCCGCGCCAAGTATTCCGGCACCTACGCCAACTCGATCCTCGCCAACCTGGAGGCGACCGAGCACGGCTATGACGAGGGGTTGCTGCTCGACGTCGATGGTTTCGTCGCCGAAGGCTCGGGCGAAAATATTTTCATCGTGAAAAACGGCAAAATCTACGAACCGGAACTCACGAGCGCCCTCATCGGCATCACCCGGGAATCGATCATCACGCTGGCGCAGGATATGGGTTATACCGTTTCCGCCAGGCGCATCACGCGGGATGATCTGTATATTGCGGATGAAGCATTTTTCACCGGGACCGCGGCCGAGGTCACGCCGATCCGCGAGGTCGATGGACGCGTCATTGGAGCGGGCAAACGCGGGCCGATCACCGAAAAACTGCAAAAGACCTTTTTCGACTGCGTCGCCGGCAAGTCGGACAAATACCGCGACTGGCTGACGCCGGTCGCTGAATGAGAGCAACCATGTCAGACCAGAAGACAGCCAACAGAGCACGGCACATCGAGGTCACGGCGGCGGACCTGCCGCTGCACTGCCCGACGCCGTCGATGCTGCTGTGGAACGCCCATCCGCGCGTGTTCCTGCCGATCGAAAAAACCGGCGCGGCGCTGTGCCCGTATTGCGGCACCAAGTACACGCTTAAGGGCGGCGCTGCGGCGCGCGGACATTAGCCGCGCGCCGAATGTTGAGTTTTGAGTGCTTAGTGTTGAGTTCATCGAGCTGAAAAACGGTTTTTAACTCACAACTCAAAATTCAACACTCAACACTCGACGGGCGGGTCATCAACCGTATGACAAAAGTGCTTGTCGTAGGCCCGTCATGGGTGGGAGACATGGTCCTTGCCCAGCCGCTGTTCCGGTTGCTGCATCAAAAACACCCGGGATTGGCGCTGGATGTGCTGGCGCCGCAGTGGACGCTGCCGCTTCTGCAGCGCATGCCCGAGGTGCGGCGCGCGCTACCCAATCCCTTCGATCACGGCGACCTGAAGCTCTGCGAGCGCCGCCGTCTCGGCCGCAGGCTCGCCGCCGAAAGCTACGACCAGGCCATCGTGCTCCCCAATTCATTCAAGTCGGCACTGGTGCCTTTTTTTGCGGGCATCCCGCTGCGCACGGGCTATGTCGGAGAACTGCGCCGGGGACTGCTCAACGATACGCGCCGCCTCGACCAGCACGCGCTGCCGCTCATGGTGCAGCGCTTTGCCGCCTTGGCGGGCGCGGCCGGCGAGCCGCTCAAACATCCCCTGCCGCCGGCGCACCTGAAAATCGATGAAAGCAGCCGGCTTGCGGTTCTGCGCAAACTTGCACTGGAACCGGGACCGCCGGTCGTCGCGCTGTGCCCTGGAGCCGAATACGGCCCGGCCAAGCGCTGGCCGGCAAAGTATTTCGCGCAGCTCGCGCGGCACATCAAATCCCGCGGCTGCGACGTGTGGCTGGTCGGCTCGGCCAGGGACGCCGTGCTCGGCGCCGAAATCAACGCGCTCGCCGGCGATCTGTGCGCCAACCTGTGCGGCAAGACTACGCTCGACGAAGCGATCGACCTGCTGGCCTCGACGCGACTCGTGATCAGCAATGATTCCGGCCTGATGCACGTTGCCGCCGCGCTCGCCAAACCGCTCGTCGCGCTCTACGGCTCGAGTAGTCCTGCATTCACCCCTCCCCTATCGGGCAGCGCCAGAATTCTCAAGCTTGATCTGCCATGCAGCCCGTGCTTCGAGCGCGAATGCCCGCTCGGGCATTTCAATTGCATGATGCAGCTCACGCCGGACCGGGTTTCCGAAGCCATTGATTTTGATAAAATCCGGTCATGATGTAGCGCTTACGTATACGCCGCCGCACAAAGACGCCTCAAGTGAAAAAAATGCTTTTTCCCACCCCCCAGGATGCCGAAGCGGCGTTTTACGAGGCGTTCGCCAAGTGCGACCTGGACGGGATGATGGCGGTATGGGCTGACGACGACGATATTTACTGCGTTCATCCGCATGGCGGCCGCATCAGCGGCGTCGCGCAGGTGCGTGAATCATGGCGACAGATTTTCGCCAGCGGACAAACCCTGCGTTTCCAGCTGCGCGAGCAGCAATACCTGCACGGCATGATGCTGTCGGTGCACAGTGTCTACGAGCACATCGTGGTCGCAGGCGAGACGCGCGCGCGCAATCCGATGATCGCAACCAATATCTACCTCAGGACCGAGCAGGGCTGGCGCATGGTCGCGCATCATGCCTCCCCTTCGCCCGCGACCGCCGAGATCGAACCGCGGCGCGCGGCCAAGACGCTGCACTGATCACCATAGCCACGATATGGACTTTTGCCTGCGCTACCAGCCGGTCTAGCTTATAATTGGATGGACTTGCCCATGTGACTTGACTCCGCCTGCGGAGCGCTATCCCGCGCAATACAGGCCCTTCGATCAACGGTATATCCCATAGCACGCGGCCGCCCGCCGGCTTGCCGTCTTAGAGCATGGTTTCACAATCCGACACCGACCCGACTTTCGGGCTTCCGCCGCGCGGCGCCAAGCCGCGCCGCCGCGGCATCACCTCGATGATCGACTTCGGTCCTGACGAGTTGGGCTGGACCGGCGGCGAGCGCGGCATCCGCGATTTACTCGAGGTCGCGGCCGACTACATCGATTACGCGAAAATTTACGCCATGAACGCGCTGCTGATCCCGGCCGACACGGTCAAGCGCACGACCCGGCTCTACCTCGACGCCGGCGTCGCTCCATTCGCGGGCGGCATCCTGTTCGAATACGCCTGGCGGCGCGATCAGATCGAGGAATTGATCAGCCACCTGAAACGTCTCGGCATTCCCGGACTCGAAATCTCGGAGAACTACGTCACGCTGACGGACGATGAACGCCATTGCCTGATCGAGCGTTTCCAGAAGAACGGCCTGCGCGTCGTCTACGAATTCGGTCGTAAAAATCCGGAACAACCGATGAGCATTCCCTATCTGGGCGAGCTGGTGAACGCCGTCGCGCAACACGGCATCCACCATGTCACGGTCGAACAGTGCGAAATCGACCTGCTCGCCCAGGAGAGTCCGGACGCGCTCCGCACGCTCTCCGCGCAGCCCTGGTTCGACCACGTGGTCATCGAAGTCGATCCCTACCGCTTTCCAGAACAGCACGTGAAAATCCTGCGCGACTTCGGCCCCGAAGTGAATCTTGCCAATGTCGCGCCGGGCCAGATACTGCGGCTTGAGGGCTTGCGTCGCGGCATCGGCCGCGCGGTAAATTATTCCCTGTTGTCCGGCGACGCCTCACGCCCCGCCGGCATAAACCAGTACAAGTAATTCATTCAGCTACAAAGATCACAGAGAAATTTGACGAAGAGGACAGCAATGAGCACCAACATCTTTGGCAATCCTGACGTTATCGTCGTCGGCGCCGGCAACGCCGCCGCCTGCGCCGCGCTCGCGGCGCGCGAAAACGGCGCTTCCGTCATCATGCTCGAAGCCGCTCCGGTCGAAGATTGCGGCGGCAACAGCCGCTACACGGCCGGCGTGATGCGCGTGGTTTTCAACGGCGTTGACGACCTGTCGCAGATCATTCCCGATCTCACAGAGGAGGAGAAAAAAAGCGTCGACTTCGGAACTTATACTACCGACCAGTATTTCGACGACATGGGACGCATCACCCAGTACCGCACCGACCCGGACCTGTGCGAAATCCTGATCTCGCGCAGTTTCGAGACGCTGGTATGGATGCGCAAGAAGGGCGTCAAGTTCCAGGCGAGCTTCGGGCGTCAGGCATACAAGGTTGGCGGCAAGTTCAAGTTCTGGGGCGGACTCGCTGCGGAAACCTGGGGCGGCGGCCCCGGCCTCGTGGAAAACGAGCACAAGGCATGCGAGCGCGAAGGCATCAGGATATTCTACGAGACGCCGGCAATCGCGCTTCTTACCGATGACGACGGCCAGGTCTGCGGCGTAAAAGCCAAGCACAAGGGTCGCAACGTCGAGATCCGCGCCAAGGCCGTGGTGCTTGCCTGCGGCGGCTTCGAATCCAATGCCGAGATGCGCACGCGTTATCTCGGCCCTAACTGGGATCTCGCGAAAGTGCGAGGGACACGCTACAACACCGGACTCGGCATCAAGATGGCGCTCGCGGTCGGCGCCCTGCCCTATGGCCACTGGTCGGGCTGCCACGCCGTGGGCTGGGACCTGAACGCGCCGCCGTTTGGCGATCTCGCCGTCGGCGACAACTTCCAGAAGCACAGCTACCCGTGGGGCATCATGGTCAACGCGCGCGGCGAACGCTTCGTGGACGAGGGTGCGGACTTCCGGAACTTCACTTACGCCAAGTACGGCTCCGTGATCCTTTCGCAGCCGGGCATGTTCGCCTGGCAGATCTTCGACGCCAAGATCATTCCGATACTGCGCGACGAGTACCGCATCAAGCAGGTGACCAAGGTGAAAGCCGACACGCTCGAGGAACTCGTGAAGAAGCTCGACGGCGTCGATGCCGAGGCCTGCCTGCGCGAAATCGCCGCCTATAACCGGGCGGTACGCACCGACATTGCCTTCAACCCCGCGATCAAGGACGGCCGTCGTACCGAGGGCCTGAAGATCGATAAAACCAACTGGGCGAATTTGATTGACACCCCGCCTTTCGAAGCTTATGCCGTGACCTGCGGCGTGACCTTCACCTTCGGCGGCGTAAAGATCAGCACTGACGGCGAGGTCGAGGACACCGCCGGCAAGCCGATCCCCGGGCTATTCGCGGCCGGTGAAATGGTCGGCGGACTGTTCTACCACAACTATCCAGGCGGCACGGGACTCACCTCGGGCGCAGTATTCGGCAAGATCGCCGGCACCAGCGCCGCGGCTTACGTCAGAAAGTAAGACCCTGTGCGGTTCAGCATGTGGACATGCTGTTTCCCGTCCCCGCACATGGAGGTAGAATCGAAACGGTGAATTCACCGGGGGGACAGCGCATGAATGCGCCAGCGATCAAAATCAGCAAACCGGTCCGCGAGCAGGTCGGCAGGGAGGAGTGGGAAGTACGGGTCAACCTTGCCGCCTGTTACAGGCTGATGCATGAGTTCGGCATGGTCGAGATGATCGCCAACCACATCTCGGCACGCGTGCCCGGCATGGCGGTTTCTGCCATGGCCGCTTCGGGCTGCTTGAATGGCCGGCGTTGCTGAGGAAACTGGATCGCATCGATCCGTCTGACCGCGATTAAGGCCGGAAAAGCTCAAACCGCGGTGAAGCTGCCGGTTTTTTCGCACGGTTATTGACTTTCGCCACCGGAGTTTCTTTTGCAGCCACCGTTATGCCAAGAGCCGGACCCGAAGCCGCGTAAGCCCAAACACCCCATTCCGGCAGGCGTAATTGACTGCCATTGTCACGTCTTCGAAGACCAGGCCGGATATCCTCTTGTTGCCGCCCGCAGTTACACGCCACCGCTCGCCACGCTGTCCGACTATCTCGGAATGTGCAGGGTGCTCGGGATCGAACGCACCGTCCAGGTCAACGCCAGTGTCTATGGTTTCGACAATTCGGTAACCCTCGACGTCATCGCCCGGCTCGGCCAGAAGCTTGCGCGGGGCATCGCCGGGCTGAGCCCGGATACTTCCGTCCGGGAAATCGAACGGCTGCATGAAGGCGGAATGCGCGGTGTACGGCTGTCGACCATGGTAAAGGGCTATGGCGGCCCCGAGCTGCTGGAAGCCATCGGCGGCAAGATCAGGCCGTTCGGCTGGCATGTGCAATTGCACGTGGGGAAAAACCGCGAACTTGCCGAACTCGAATCGCGGCTGATGAAACATTCGACGCCCATCGTATTCGATCACCTCGGACGCGTACGCGGCGGCGAGGGCGTGAACGCGCCCGGTTTCCAGGCACTGCTCAGAATCATCAGGCAGCGTGAAGACTGCTGGGTCAAGATTTCGAGCTGGTACCGGCTGTCCGACTCGGGCCCGCCGCATTACCCCGACATGAAGCCGCTGGTCGAGACGCTTGTCGCAACGCGTCCCGACCGCCTGGTCTGGGGCAGCAACTGGCCGCATCCGGTCTGGGCCGGCCCCATGCCCAACGACGGCGATCTGCTCGATCTTTTCTGCGACTGGGTTCCCGACGAAACCGTGCGCAAGCGGATTCTGGTCACCAATCCCGCGCAGCTCTACGGCTTCGAATAGCGGTTGTGCTGGACGCGGGGCCGCAACTCAAACGCCTGCGTACGGATCAAAATGACAGTTCCTGCCTTTCCTCCCGGCCCGTACACCGCACCGCTCTGGCTGCCGGGCGGGCACGCGCAGACCCTCTACGCCGCGCTCGCCGCGCCACGGCCGCGCATCGTTTACCGGCGCGAACGCTGGGACACGCCCGACGGCGATTTCATCGACCTTGACTGGGCAGTTAAACCGGCGCCCAAAGCGCACCGGTTTAACTTAACTGATTGGAGTGGACGAACGCAGCGCCCACCGTGCAATGAAAGTTCCGTTCCCGAAATCCGGGAGCCGGCGACGGCTCCATTGGTTGTTCTGTTCCACGGTCTGGAAGGCAATTCGCGAAGCCACTATGCCGTCGCGCTGATGGCGGCATTGCAGCGAATCGGCTGGCGCGGCGTGGTCGTCCACTTCCGCGGCTGCAGCGGCGAGCCGAACCGGCTGCCGCGCGCCTATCATTCCGGCGACAGCGCCGAGATCGACTGGATACTGCGCCGGCTGCGGGCACCGGATGCCGGCACACCGCTTTACGCGGTCGGCATCTCGCTCGGGGGCAATGCGCTGCTGAAATGGCTCGGCGAAACCGGCGCCTCCGCACGTGAATGGGTCGATCGGACCGCGGCTGTGTCGGCGCCGGTTAACCTGATGGCGGCAGGTAACGCCCTCGACCATGGGCTCAACCTCGTTTACGTGCGCCATTTCCTGGCAACCATGAAGAAAAAGGCCCTCGCCAAGCTCTCATGCCATCCTGGCCTGTATGATGCCGTGCGCGTGCGCGCCGCACGCACGCTGCGCGAGTTCGACGACCTGGTTACCGCGCCGTTGCACGGCTACAAACACACCGACGATTACTGGACGCGCGCCAGCAGCAAGCCGCTATTGCGTCACATCGCCGTGCCGACGCTGCTCGTCAACGCCCGCAACGACCCGTTCCTGCCATGCGGCGCGCTCCCCGCGCCGCATGAAGTTGCCTCCCCGGTTCTTCTCGAACAACCGGAGAACGGAGGCCACGTCGGTTTCGTGAGCGGGCCTTTTCCCGGCAACCTCGGCTGGCTGCCGCAGCGCATATTGGAATTCTTCGACGCGCGAGACGAAACGACGTAATCTACGGTCTTATGGTCTTATTGGCCTTCACTAAAAATTTCAGGGTATATTCACTACGATGCAAAATATCGATATGCGCCCAGATGACCCCGTCCCTTCGGGTTGCGGCCACAACGCATCACATGAGGGTTTTTGAGACAGGTTCTAAACACCTCGTCTGCCATGTTGAATTCGATTCCACCGGAAATTTTTAAGGCTTACGACATCCGCGGCATCGTCGGCCGCAGCCTGACGCCGCAGATCGCCGAAATCATCGGCCACGCCATCGGTTCCGAGGCGCGGTCACGCCGGCAGCTTGCGATCGCGATCGGCCGCGACGGCCGCCATTCGGGGCCGGAATTGTCCGCCGCAATCGCGCGCGGCATCCGGCACAGCGGCATAGACGTCATCGACGTCGGCCGTGTTGCCACGCCCATGCTCTACTTCGCCACCTACCATCTTGATACGCGGTCCGGCGTGATGGTGACCGGCTCGCACAACCCGCCCGAATACAACGGCCTCAAGATCATGCTGGGTGGCGAAACGCTTGCCGGGGATGCCATCCAGGCACTGCGCGCACGCATTGAACGCGGCGATCTGGCACACGGCGCCGGCGGCTATCGTCAGTTCGACATACGCGAGCACTACCTGCAGCGGATCACCGGCGACATCCGTCTGAAGCGACCGCTCAAAATCGTGGTCGACTGCGGCAACGGCGTGGCCGGTGCAACCGCACCGGAGCTGTACCGGCGTCTCGGCTGCGAGGTGCGCGAACTTTTTTGCGAAGTCGACGGCAGTTTCCCCAATCATCATCCCGATCCATCCCATCCGGAAAACCTCGTTGACCTCATCAACGCGCTTAAAACCAGCGGAGACATCGGTTTGGCTTTTGACGGCGATGGCGACCGGCTGGGCGTCGTGACACGCAGCGGCAGGATCATCTACCCCGACCGCCAGCTGATGCTGTTCGCCGCCGACGTGCTAGAGCGCAACCCCGGTGCCGAGATCATTTTCGACGTCAAGTCAACGCGCAAGCTGTTCAGTTGGATCAGGCAGCACGGCGGAAAACCCCTGATGTGGAAAACCGGGCACTCGTTCATCAAGAAAAAACTCCAGCAGACCGGTGCACCGCTCGCCGGAGAAATGAGTGGGCATATTTTCTTCAAGGAGCGCTGGTATGGGTTCGACGACGCGCTGTATGCCGGCGCGCGCCTGCTCGAAATCCTGAGCGGCGAGCCCGACCCCGACGCCGCACTCGAGGGCCTGCCCGACGCCATCAGCACGCCGGAACTGCACCTGAAGCTTGCCGAGGGTGAAAACTACGCGCTGATGGATAAGTTGCGGCAGCAGACCGCGCGCTTCAACGGCGCGCGGGAAGTGATCACCATCGACGGGCTGCGCGTGGAGTACGCCGACGGTTTCGGTCTCGCGCGCCCGTCCAACACCACCCCGGTCGTGGTGTTGCGCTTCGAAGCCGACAACGAAGCGGCGCTGCGTGCCATCCAGGATGATTTTCGGCGCGCGCTCCTCGCGCTCAGGCCCGACCTCACTCTGCCGTTCTGAGCTGCCGCGACGCGCGCCGCCTCCGGTTTGCGGAGGCGGCGGAGAAACCGGGCAGCGCTTTCTATAACCGCTGTTCCACCCACCCGCGCACTGACGCCAGCGCCGCAGGAAGCTTCTCGGGGTGCGTGCCTCCGGCCTGAGCCATGTCGGGACGCCCCCCGCCCTTGCCGCCGACCTGCCAGGCCACATGGTTGACGAGTTCGCCGGCCTTGATTCTGGCAACGGCGTCCTGCGTCACGCCCGCAATCAGCGATACCTTGCCGTCATTGACCGCAGCCAGCACGATCGCTGCCGTCTTGAGCTTGTCCTTCAACTTGTCCAGCGTCTCGCGCAGCGCTTTCACGTCGGCGCCTTCGATCGTGGCGGCGAGCACCTTGATGCCTTTGACATCGACCGCCTGGTCAACGAGTTCGTCGCCCTGTGATGAAGCGATCTTGGACCTCAGGCGTACCAGTTCCTTCTCAATCGCCTTCTTCTCTTCCCGCTCAGCCTGGAGCTTCTCTTTCAATGCATCGCCAGTTGCCTGATAGAAGCCCTCGATGAAGTGCCGTTCTGCCTCCATCTCCTGCACCCAGGCGAGCGCCCCTTCGCCGGTAACCGCCTCGATGCGGCGGATGCCGGCGGCGATGCCGGTCTCGGAAATCACCTTGAAGAAGCCGATGTCGCCGGTGCGTTTGACGTGCGTGCCGCCGCACAACTCGGTCGAGAACTCACCCATGCCGAGCACGCGCACTTCTTCGCCATACTTGTCGCCAAAAAACGCCAGGGCGCCGGCTTTGATCGCGTCGTCGTATTTCATGATGCGCGCCATAACTTCGAGGTTGCGGCGGATCTCGCGGTTGACGAGCTCCTCGACCTGCCGGATCTGGGCTTCGGTCATCGGCTCATGGTGGGAGAAGTCGAAGCGGGTGCGCTGCGGATCGACCAGCGAGCCCTTCTGCTGCACGTGCGGCCCCAGCACCTTGCGCAAGGCCGCGTGCATGAGATGCGTGGCCGAATGGTTG
>JAIESJ010000134.1 GCA_019746155.1 Burkholderiales bacterium | reverse complement strand
GTTTGCCCGCTTGCAGCAGGCGCGCCGCCTTGACCCGCTTGCGCTGCGCTTCGCTCAATTTCGAAACCATGAACAACTCCTCCCATCGACTCGATGAGAATATAACGCTCGAACACATCATCGGTTGTCATGAATTACGTAATTCTCAATAATGCCAAGTGATCCTACGCTTATCGGAACTGTCCAGGACGTATCGGGCTCGACAGTAACTGTCGAGCTCACTGGTGACACGGTAACCGGACTTTCTTTCGTTGACGGCGAGGCCTACAGAATTGGGCAGGTTGGGAGTTTTGTAAGAATTCCTTTGGGCTACGTAAATCTTTACGGTGTGGTATCGCAGGTGGGCGCGGGCGCCGCTCCGTTGCGCGATGGTGAACGTGCCCTCTTCGGTAACCGTTGGCTTCGTATCCAGTTAGTCGGGGAAGGCGCGATCGGGGGTCGCTTTGAGCGCGGAGTATCCCAGCATCCGACAGTCGAAGATCGCGTCCACATCGTTACTGAGGCAGACCTTCGGGCGATTTATGGTCCCGGCGAGCCAGACGACTTCGTTTCTATTGGTCGCCTGGCAAGCGCTGAATCTATTCCTGCGTTGGTGGACATCAACAAGCTTGTGACGCGACATTCTGCAGTTGTTGGTTCTACAGGCGCCGGCAAATCGACCACCGTCGCAGGTCTTCTCGGGGCTCTTTCGCATCCAACCCGGTATCCGTCGTCAAGAGTCGTGGTGCTGGATATTCACGGCGAGTACGCGAAGGCTCTGAGGGATCGCGCAACAGTCTTTCGAATATCTGCTGATGAAACGAAAGGCGAGAGGCCGCTTCACGTGCCGTTTTGGGCTCTCACGTTTGAGGAGTTAGCGGATTTGGTTCTTGGCAGAATGACGGATACCCAGATAGCGGCGCTATCAGAGCTCGTGCTCGCACTTAAGAAGGAATCCCTCTCAAACCAGCCGTTGCCTGACGTCGATGCGACTACAATAACAGTCGACTCACCTATTCCTTTCTGTCTGCACAAGCTTTGGTTTGAACTCCACAAAAGAGAGCACCACACACTAATTCCAAGACCAGGCGCTGGAGCTGAGGAGGTGGAGCCAGCTTATGTACTCAGGCCAGACGGCCAAGCCATTCAGTTGGGTGATGCGATGACGGTAACCCCACCTCAATATCGCACGGTGAAGATGACTGGGCCAGCCAACGAACGCGTCCAACACGGCAAAGACCCGCTAGGAATTCGGCAGCATCTTGCTGGTTTAGCCTCGAAGCTTAGAGATCCTCGCTTTGCTTTTTTATTGCGCCCGGGCAAGTGGCTTCCGGATATAACCGGCAAGACTGAACTGGATCTTGATGTGTTATTGACAGAGTGGATTGGTGGTCCTCAGCCCATAGCGATTCTTGACCTTTCGGGTATTCCCTCGTCTGTGCTCAATGAGCTGATAGGAGCACTTCTTAGGATTCTCTACGACGCTTTGTTCTGGGCACGCAACCTCCCGGAAGGCGGTCGAGAACGGCCGCTGCTAGTTGTGCTAGAGGAAGCGCACGCCTATCTGAATAAGGAGCAGTCCGGCACCGCGGCAACTGCGGTCCGACGGATCGCGAAGGAAGGACGCAAGTATGGTGTCGGCTTGATGATTGTGAGTCAGCGCCCCTCCGAAATAGACGCAACAATACTGTCGCAGTGTGGAACGATCTTTGCGATGCGACTTGCCAACGACACGGATCGTGGACAGGTAACGAGTGCGGCAACAGACAATTTAAAGGGTTTGTTTGACATGCTGCCGGTACTCAGGACGGGTGAGGCTATCGTAGTCGGTGAAGCAGTTAGTCTCCCAATCCGTACCCTAATCGAGCCACCATCGAAGGATCGTTTACCGGACAGCGTTGATCCACGGGTTGCGGTTCGAGGAAGCTTAAGTAAGGAAGGGTTCGATGGCCCAGGTGGTTGGAACCAAAGGCGAGACAATCCTGACTATGCGGCAGTTGTGCGTCAGTGGCGGAAGCAAGACGCGCGCTATGAACATAAAGTAACGCTTGCTAAGCCGGGCGCAAAACCGACAAAGAAAGGAGATAAAAAGTGAACTGGATAGAGACGCCGGAATCGTCAAATATCGCGCGCTTTGCTTATGACGAAGCTAGCAACATGCTCGTTGTCGATTTTTTAAAGGGCGGAACGTACAACTACTATGACGTCCCCCAGGAGATTTTCGAACAGATGAAAGCGGCGTCATCAAAGGGGCAGTTCCTCGCTCAGAATGTTAAAGGCGTCTATCGCTATGCAAGAGCTTAGTCTGTCTCCCAAGTAGCTGTTGTATTTAGTACGACGCCTCCTGTGTGTCGGCATAATCGGGGTAGAAAAGTTTGATGAAACTTACTGACAACGAAATCCGCGACATCGTGAAACTGCTGGAGGCCGGCAAGCCGCTGCCGGAGAAGTACCGCTTTCTGTTGTTCGAGGAGAAGCGCGAGGTTGAGTTGGTGTGGAACGGCAAGACGAATGAGGTCTGTAACGTGGTGCTGCCGTTTCAGACCATCGAGCAGGTGGACGAGCCGCGGGCGGAGAAGGATGTAAAGATTCAGGGCGATTTGTTCGACCCCGCCAGCGGGCGGCAGCTCAAGGGCTGGACCAACAAGCTCATCTGGGGCGACAACAAGCTGATTCTCGCCAGCCTCAAGAACGGTCCGCTGCGCGAGGAGATCGAAAAACAGGGCGGCATCAAGCTGATTTACATTGACCCGCCGTTCGACGTGGGCGCGGATTTTTCGATGGACATCGAGATCGGCGACGACACCTTCACCAAGAAGCCGAGCATTCTCGAAGAACTTGCTTACCGTGATACCTGGGGCAAGGGCAGGGACAGTTTCCTTGCCATGATCTATGAGCGCTTGGTGTTGATGCGAGATCTGCTTGCAGAAGATGGAAGCATTTATGTGCATATGGGCCCAAACATCAGCCATTTGGTGCGGGCCGTCTGTGATGAGGTCTTTGGCTCCACACGGCACCTAAACGAGATAATTTGGCGCCGTGCCTTTGCACACAGTGATTCACATCGCTGCGGTATTATCCATGATTCAATACTGTTGTATTCCAAGTCCGATAGATGGCAATGGAATACTGTTCGACAAGCAGCCGACCCGGAGTATATCGAGACTTTCTTTGACTCTTTTGACGAAAACGTTGGAAAGCGATACCAACGAATTACGCTCACAGCGCCAGGAATCACAAAGGAAGGGCAATCCGGACAGCCTTGGAGGGGAATTGATCCTTCAGCCATTGGGAGGCACTGGGCTAAGTCGCATGATGAATTAGATCGGCTCGATAAAGAAGGAAGAATTCATTGGCCGAAGAAAGGTGTGCCAAGACTCAAGCGGTACGAGGACGAATACGAAGGAATGGTAATTCAAGATATTTGGACCGACATAAACAAAATCCATAATCAAGCTCTTGAGGCCACTGGATATGACACTCAAAAACCAGAAGCCTTGCTCGAACGCATCATCTTGGCTTCAAGCAATGAAGCCGATCTTGTCGCCGATTTTTTCTGTGGCTCCGGCACGACGGCAGCGGTGGCAGAGAAGCTGGGGCGAAAATGGATAGCTAGTGATCTCGGCAAGTTCGCCATCCACGCCACTCGCAAGCGCATGATCGGTGTGCAGCGGCAACTGAAGCAGGAAGGCAAACCGTATCGCGCTTTTGAAATCCTGAACCTCGGCAAGTACGAGCGCCAGCACTTCATCGGCATGAACCCCGACCTGCGCGAAGCGCAGAAGCAAAAGCAAATCGAGGAGAAGGAGAAGGCGTTTGTCGAGCTGATCCTGCGCGCCTACCGGGCCGAGCCGGTGGCAGGTTTCGCCAGCTTCCACGGCAAGAAGGCCGGGCGGCTGGTGGTGGTCGGGCCGGTGAACCTGCCGGTGACGCGGCTGTTTGTCGAGGAGATCATCCTGGAATGCCGCCAGAAGCACATCACCAAGGTGGATATTCTCGCCTTCGATTTCGAAATGGGGCTGTTCCCCAACATTCTCGACGAGGCCAAGGCCAAGGGCGTCGATATCGCGCCGAAATACATCCCGCCGGACGTGTTCGACAAGCGCGCGGTGGAGAAGAACCAGGTGGTGTTCCACGACGTGGCCTTCATCGAGGTCAAGCCGCACGTCAAGAAGAACACGCTCGCCAT
Source organism: Burkholderiales bacterium (assembly GCA_019746155.1). Taxonomy (GTDB): domain Bacteria; phylum Pseudomonadota; class Gammaproteobacteria; order Burkholderiales; family SG8-41; genus CAKKQX01. The sequence continues at coordinate 13,370 of JAIESJ010000134.1, read as the reverse complement.
CGAGTTGACCGATTTCTCGGTGTTCCACTCGCAGGATTCCATCGCCGCCGCCGAGGCAACCCTCAAGAACAACGGCAGCAAGATCGTCATCGAGAAGGGCCGGATCGTCAAGGTCAACAAGGACAAGAACGGTATCGTCACCCGCGAGGTACTCACCAAGCACTGGACCGACTGGATTGACTACTGGTCGGCGGACTTCGATTTCGAGAACAAGCGCGAGATCGTCCGCGTGAAGAACGAGGACACCGGCGAGACCGAGGAACGCTGGACCGGCGATTACATCTTCGAGAACGAGTGGCAGTCGTTCCGCACCAAGAAAGACCGCAAGCTGGAGCTGAAGAGCGTGGCCCAGGAATGCACGCCGGGCCGGCGCAAGGTGGCGGTGAAGGTCGTGGACATCTTCGGCAATGACACGATGAAGGTGATCGAGGTGATGGTGGGAGGCAAAGGCTGATGGCGCTGCATCCGAATTTTCCGCCCTCGCCGCACGTCGTGCTCGACCCGGCGGTGCGCTGGTTCCCGGCCGACGAGGCGCTGCGCGAGAGCAGCTACGACAAGCTCATGCCGCCGCTGGTGCACCAGCTTCGCGAGCTGGTGAAGGACTGGCGCGATCAGAATTACAAGGGCGCGGCGGACACCAGCCGCGCGCTGCTCAACTGGTGGTTCAATACCCGACATCTCGTTCCGGGTTCCGACGAGGTCATGACCGAGTTTCGTTATTACTTCGCCCAGCGCGAGGCGGTCGAAACCATCGTCTATCTCCATGACGTGGTAGGCGTAAAAGACAAGTACGATCTGCTGCGGTTCGATTCCTCGGGCGCGGTGTCGGCGGGCATGTTCGACGAGCACTGGCGGCGCTTCGTGGTGAAGATGGCCACCGGCAGCGGCAAGACCAAGGTCATGAGCCTGGTGCTGGCGTGGTGCTATTTCCACAAGCTCTACGAGCCGGAATCGCAGCTTGCCCGCAATTTCCTGATGATCGCGCCGAACATCATCGTGCTGGACCGGTTGCGGCACGACTTCGACGGTCTGCGCATCTTCCACACGGACCCGGTATTGCCGGAGAACGGTTACGAGGGCCGGAACTGGCAGGATGACTTTCAGGTCACGCTGCACATTCAGGATGACGTGCGCGTCACTCACCCGGTGGGTAATTTCTTTCTCACCAACATCCACCGCGTATACGCCGGCGACGACGTGGAACCGACCAAGGACGACGAGGACACGATGGACTATTTCCTTGGGCCTCGGCCTACCGGGGCGACCACGGATTCCAAGGTGGACCTGGGCGTCATCGTCCGGGACATTGACGAACTGGTGGTCATCAACGACGAGGCGCACCACATCCATGACGCCAAGCTGGCGTGGTTCAAGTCCATCGAGGACATCCACAATCGCCTCAAGCTCAAGGGCGATTTTCTGTCCTTGCAGGTGGACGTTACCGCGACACCCAAGCACAACAACGGGGCGATTTTTGCACAGACGGTCGCGGACTATCCGCTGGTGGAGGCGATCTCGCAGAACGTGGTCAAGCACCCGGTGCTGCCGGATTCGGCCAGCCGCGCCAAGCTCCACGAGCGGCAAAGCTCGAAGTACACCGAGAAATACGCCGATTACGTGCAACTGGGCGTCGAGGAATGGCGCAAGGCGTATGCCGAACACGAAAAGCTCGGGAAGAAAACCATCCTGTTCGTCATGACCGACGACACCCGGAACTGCGACGACGTGGCGGACTATCTGGAGGCGACCTACCCGGAGCTGAAAGACGCCGTGCTGGTCATTCACACCAAGAACAACGGCGAGATTTCCGAAACGGCCACCGGCAAGGACAAGGAAGAGCTGGAGCGGCTGCGCAAGCAGGCGAACGAGATTGACGGCTGGGAAAGCCCCTACAAGGCCATCGTGTCGGTGCTGATGCTCAAGGAAGGCTGGGACGTGCGCAACGTGACGACCATCGTCGGGCTGCGGGCCTATTCCGCCAAGAGCAACATCCTGCCCGAGCAGACGCTGGGCCGTGGCCTGCGCAAGATGTATCCCGGCAATGGGGTCGAGGAATACGTGAGCGTGGTGGGCACGGACGCATTCATGGATTTCGTCGAGTCCATCCAGAACGAAGGCGTTGTATTGGAGCGCAAGGCGATGGGCGCCGGCACGGCGCCGAAGACCCCGCTGGTGGTCGAGGTGGACAACGAGAACACCGGCAAGGACATGGACAAGCTGGACATCGAGATTCCGGTCCTGAGCCCGCGGGTATATCGGGAGTACAAGAATCTGGCCGATCTGGACATCAACACCCTCGGTCACAAGAAGGTGGCGTACAAGACATTCAGCATCGATGCGCAACGCGAGATCGTCTTCAAGGACATTACGACCGGCGAGATCAACCACGTGACCTACCTCGATTCCGCGAACGTGACCGACTTTCGCAGTGTGGTGGGTTACTTCGCCCAGACCATCATGAAAGACCTGCGGCTGGTGAGCGGCTATGACGTGCTGTACGGGAAGGTGAAGGATTTCATCCAGAGCCAGCTTTTCGATCGGCCCGTGGATCTGGAAAACATGAACACCTTGCGCAACCTGTCCGAACTGGAAGCGACAAAGACACTCATCGAAACCTTCAAGAAGCAGATCAACGCGCTGACCATCAAGGACAAGGGCGACGCCCGGATTCAGGACACGATCAAGCTGCGCAAGACCCGCCCCTTTGTCGCCAAGGAACAGGGGTATCTGGTCCCGAGGAAAAGCGTGTTCAACAAGATCATCGGCGACAGCCATCTGGAACTGCTGTTCGCCAAGTTCCTGGACGAGTGCGAGGACGTGGTTTCATACGTGAAGAATTACTTTGCCGTGAATTTCAGGCTCGACTACGTGAACGCCGGCGGCGATATCTCGAATTACTATCCGGACTTCATCGTCAAGAAGTCCGAGAAGGAAATATACATCGTCGAAACCAAGGGTCAGGAGGACCTTGATGTACCACTCAAAATGGAACGGTTGAAACAGTGGTGCGCGGACATCAACAAGGCGCAGTCGGCAGTTCGATATGACTACGTCTATGTAGACGAGGAAAGCTTCAACAAATACCAGCCGAAAACTCTTGAGTCTTTGGTGGCGAGCTTCAGGGAGTGCAAAAGCTAAATCTTGCGCACCGTCGGCGTGCTCGGGGCTCAACCTGCGGTTTTCGCCTGCCTGCGCTCGCCGACGGTAACGCTCTGAAGCCACCACCACCCACGAAAAGACTTGCGCGCGCCCGAGAGAAGAACAAAACGCTTCAGGGGTCGCTCCCGGCGTCCCGCCTCCCGCGACATTCGTGCGTCCCTGCACGTCAACAGCCCCATAAGATCGGCTGGCGGGCGGCTTGCGGGGTTGGACGGCTGGCGCGTCCGCATCCGGATCACGGCTCGCGCTGCTCAAAAAAGGTTCGCGCCTCGGTTAAGATGGCCCACCATTTTTCATTTTGGCCGGTCGGGGCCGCGCGCGGCCCTCGCCTCGATCCAATCGGCGAAAACGAAAAATGGTGGAGGCGGCGGGAATCGAACCTTCCGCGATCATCTGAGAATCAAACACTTGCAATACTCCTGTGACCGGATTGCGACAAAAGCCGAGTCATTTTCTCGCCGCCTGAGGTCTCAATGCCCTCGATCCAACGCGCATAACGCTTCAGAACCATGGCGATGGTTTTGTGCCCGAGCTGGCGGGCAACCCAAGCAATGTCCTCCCCAGCAGTCAGGCAAAGGCTGGCGAACATATGGCGTGTTTGGTATGGGTTTCTTTCGAGGATGCCCGCGCGACGGACAGCCGGTTGCCATGCAGTCTTGCGGATCTGCCCATCCGTTTCCCAATGGGAATTGGTGCGAGGATTGAAAAAAACCTGTTTAGCTTGCAGGTAGGTATAGGCCTTTTGGTCTTGCAATGCGGCGAGCGCGCCGGCCAGCAGCTTGATATCGCGTTCTCCCGCTTGTGTTTTTGGAACCTTGATCTGCTTGCGTACGCTGGCCCGCCTGATGCGAGCGATGCCCCGGTTCCAGTCAATGTCGCCCCATTCCAGCGCGATCAATTCGGAAGTGCGCAGGCCTGTCCAGATGGCGAATTGAAAAAGGTTGCGAATCTGTCCCGTACAGGAGGAAAGCAGCTTTTCGCCAAAGACTGGTTTTAGATGATGGTCTATAGCGCTTTGATAATCGCGCAGTGTGCTATGGGAGCAGCGTTTCTGCGCTGCTTTGATGAACACATCCAGCGCCTGGCCGACTGTTTGCAATGATCCGCTGGAATAGCCCCTTGCCTTAGGGCTGCTTGGAAAATGCTTTGCATAATTGAAATTGCCTTGAGCAATCTCATAAAGAATCGCTTCACGCTTGCGGGCTGCGTAGAGCCTATTGGCTGGGGTGGGGGAGAGCTTGAGCGTTTCACGGCAGCGGCGGCCCCTGTACATGAAGTCGATTTCAATGCCGGAGCCGCTACGGGTTCTTATTCCTTTCTTTCGATCCATTTCCTGATGGCCTCCAAGTTAAAGAGCAATCGCCCATCTGGAGCCTTAGTAAAATGAATCCCCATAACCCAATGACCACGTTTGATCTTGGCGCGTACGGCATCATCCGTGTAGCCGGTGGCATCACTAAGTTTGTTGATAAGCACCCATGGGAAAGGAATCATGGGCACAATATACGACTGGCATAAGGGGCCTGTCAATGGCCCGTAGGGGCTTGATGTAAGCCCTTAACCTTTAAGGACTTTTGTGGAGCGCACTCCTGGAATTTCACCTTTTACAGCCTTCCAGAAGTTGGTGACTTTTTGTAGTGCCCAATAAGCAACGGACTTTTCTGCCAGTGGGCCTAGCTCAGGCATCAACTCGCGCGAGTTAATTCTTAGCATCTTCTCGTATTTTTTAATAGTGGATTGACGGTGCATCAAGAACATAACGCGCCAGCCGAATTTTCTGCCGATCATCAAGTAACCGATTGCGCTGGCTAACTCGGTGGTATCACCCCGGAATTCCTTGATAGCCTTGTCGATGATCTCGACTAGCTGTTTTTCTGTCATGTGTCGCACCTCAGGGGGGTAAACTTTGATAACTTTAGTAGAGTAGGGGCGTTTAGGCAACCCTTATAGTCCTAGTCGCTGGGTTACATATGAATTTAAAGGCGGCGCGCCGGCGGGCGCGCGCTGCGCCCGCATCCGCCGCCCGCCTGCCTCCCTCACCGTGACCGCTGCTATACTCCGCGCATGGCGAAATTCACCCTCAGTGCACATGCTCAAACAGTCATGGCCGAGCGCGGCATCCATCCAGACTGGGTTGAGCGCGTTCTGACTCATCCGGAACGGATGGAGCAGGGCGCGAACGATCCCGTTTTGCGCCATGCAATAGGCCGGATTTCCGAGAACGGGAACCGGGTGCTTAGAGTGGTCTATAATAGTTCTGTGGAGCCTGTGAGGATCGTGACGGTTTACTTTGACCGGACGTTGAGGGGCAAATTATGAGAGTACATTTTGACCAAGAATCGGACGCGCTTTACTTCCGGCTGGATGATTCCAAAATCGTCGAGTCCGAGGAAGTGAAGCCGGGAATCGTACTCGACTTCAACGAACAGAATCAGGTGGTCGGGGTGGAGATTCTCGACGCCGGCAAGCGGGTTCCAGAATCCAATCTCAAGCAGATGCACTTCGAGGTAGCGTAGTCGCGCTGCAACCACCGTAGCAGTCTTCGGTGGGTCCCCCGCTCGGCTCGGTGTCGCGTCCTGCAGCGCCGCAAGGGGATGCGCCGTTATCCGGATGGAGGCGGGGTAGGGAGTCGCAGCCTTCCCCGACCCCAGGTGCAAGCCTGCTTGCTCATGTATTTGGACAGATAGTTGCATATGCGTACCGCGTTCTCGGAGTCGGAAACGCCATGCCGACGCCGCCAGCTTACGTTGAATGTGCCGCTATATTTTCGCGACGCCTTGCGCCAGCAGTCATGGTAGTAGCGCAGCTTTTCCTTGGGCTGCCGCCGCACCACATCCCGGATCGAGTGCCACGAGCCCTCGACCAGCCCGTTGCCGTAATCGTAGATGGTTGCCATGCAATCGGCGGGTGGCCCGGAGAAGCCCTTCATGGCCGCTTGCCCGAGCAGGAATACCCCTTAAAAGTTGAGGGGCATGTTGTGACGAAATTGCGACAAAACTGTGGCCAAATCAGGCCTTTTCCAGACCACCCTAGACCAGAGAGAGCGGAGGCCGTATAAGAAAAACCCCCAGACGAATCCGGGGCTTGGAGTGGTTTTGGGTGGTCTGGGTGACCGCCCGGATTGGTGGAGGCGGCGGGAATCGAACCCGCGTCCGCAAGCACTACACAGACAGGACTACATGCTTAGTCAGGTCATTTGAATTTAGCTTGTGACGCGCCGGCCGACAGGCTCGTCATTTGCGAGTCACCTTCGATTTAATGCCGGTCCAAAGTGACCCTGGATGGCACGATCTCATGTATATGACTCTGCTATCGGTTTTACCCGACCCAACCCATGAGCAAACTGGTGCAGAGTCCAGCCGGTATTAGGCGGCTAGAGCGTAACGCTCGTCGTTGGCGAGTGTAGATTTCCAGCTGTTTAACAAGGTGACTGGACCTTGGCATGCCCTGCGCTGCTTCGCTACCCACGTCGAAACCGAGTCGCCCCCGTTAAGCTGTCAGCGTTCTGCTGCCGGCAAAATGAGGTGTTGCAGCACGCACATTATCTCACATGTGGCCGGGGACAGGGAATTCAAGTCAATCGAGCCGGTCAGCCCGAACCGGGCGGCAGCGGGCTATTCGAGATGCTGCAGTAATTCGCAGGGCCGTTCGATCACGGCACCCGCTCCCCAGCTCTCCGGAACACTGCCGTTCAGATAGCCGTATTTGACCGCGACCGTCTTCATGCCGGCGGCGCGCCCGGCGTCGATATCGCGCTGGTCGTCGCCGACGTAAACGCAGGCTGCGGGGGCAATCCCGATCACGCGGCTTGCCGCCAGCAGCGAAGCGGGATGCGGCTTGAGCTTGCCGGTCGTGTCGCCGCCGATTACACAAGCGGCGCGGCTGCCGGGATGCAGCAGATCGAGCAGCGGTTTGGCAAAGCGTTCGGCTTTGTTGGTGACGATGCCCCATTTGAGGCCGCGAGCTTCGAGCGCGTCGAGCAATTCAGGCATGCCCGGAAAGAGCCGCGTGTGACGGCACAGATTCTGTTCATAAAGCATCAGAAATTCTTCGCGCATTGATGGGTAGTCCGGATGATCGGGCGTGATGTCGAAGCCTGCGCCCAGCAGCCCGCGCGCGCCCAGCGAGGTGACCGCTCGCGTGACCTCGATCGGCACCGGCGCGAGATTCCGCGCCTGACGCATGAGGTTCAGCGCGTAACCCAGGTCGGGCGCGGTATCGGCAAACGTGCCGTCGAGATCGAAAAGAACAGCCTTGATCATGATGCGTGGGTAGTGAATCGTGCCCGTCAAGCACCCCTCAAGGGGGTGTTAAAAAGAACGGGTATTGTGGAGAATAAATCGTGAATGGTGTTTGAGCGGCCGGTTTTAAAACTATTCACGATTCACCGTTTACCATTTACGCTTTCTCGGCATGAAGAATGTAGTTCACGTCCGTATCATTACCTAAAGCGTAGGTTTTCGAGAACGGATCGTAGGTCATCCCGGTAATCCCGGCGACATTCAATGCCGCGTTGCGGCACATTGTCGCCAGTTCCGAAGGCTTGATGAATTTTGCGTAGTCGTGGGTGCCGCGCGGCAGCAGCCCCAGCACATACTCGGCGCCGATGATCGCGAACAGGTACGATTTCGGGTTGCGGTTGAGGGTGGCGAAAAACACATGGCCGCCGGGCTTCACGAGTGCGGCGCAGGCCTGCACCGTCGCGGCCGGGTCGGGTACGTGTTCCAGCATTTCCATGCAGGTGACGACGTCGAAGCTCCCGGCCGCTTCCTGCGCCAGTTTCTCCGCTGAAATCATGCGGTAGTCGACGTGCTGGCCCGATTCGAGCAGATGCAGTTGCGCGACCTTGAGCGGTTTTTCCGCGAGGTCGATGCCGGTGACCTGCGCGCCGCGCGCCGCCATGCTCTCGGCGAGAATGCCGCCGCCGCAGCCGACATCGAGCACGGTTTTGCCGCTCAGGCCCGCGATGCGGTCGATATGGTCGAGCCGCAGCGGGTTGATCTCGTGCAGCGGCTTGAATTCGCTGCCGGGATCCCACCAGCGGTGCGCAAGCTGGCTGAATTTTTCGATTTCTATGGGATCAACGTTAATCATTTGCCCTGGCTTTTGATCTTTTCTTTCCAGTAGGAAGCTTTTGTGGCCAGTTCCTGCGCGTCAAGCTGGGTCAGCCTGCCGTCACGTACCAGAAGCTCGCCGTTTACCCAGACATGGCTTACGTGTTCGCGGCCGGCGGCATACACGAGGTGCGACAGCGGGTCATAACACGGAGACAGCTCCGGCGCCGCGAGGTTCACCGCCGTCATGTCGGCGCACTTGCCCCGGGTCAGCGAACCGATGCGGGCCTCCAGGCCCAGCGCACGTGCCGCGTTGAGGGTAGCCATTTCCAGCACGGTGTGCGCGGGCAGGACGGTGGGATCGCCGCCGGCACCCTTGGCCAGCAGCGCAGCCAGGCGCATTTCGGAGAAAATATCGAGGCGGTTGTTGCTGGCGGCGCCGTCCGTCCCCAGGCCCACATTGACGCCGCCGCGCCGGAGCTGTGCGACCGGTGCGATCCCGCTGGCGAGTTTGAGGTTGGATGACGGGCAATGTGCGACATGGCAGCCCTGCTCGCTGAGCAACGCAATCTCGTCTTCATCGAGATGCACGGCGTGAACTGCAATCAGACCGGGGCCCAGCAAGCCCAGTTTCTGCAGGCGGCGGATGGGGCGCAGCTTGTGCGTCGCGAGACTGTCCCGGATCTCGTCGGCGGTTTCGTGCAGGTGAATATGGACCGGAACATCGAGTTCGCCGGCATAGACCGCCACCCGCTCGAAGGCGGCATCGCTGACCGTGAACGGCGCGTGCGGGGCGATGCAGAACGACAGCAACGGCTCTTCGCGCAGACGGTCGCGCATGGCGATGCCCTTGTCGAGATAGTCCATCGTGTCCGTGGCGTACGGCGATGGGAATTCAATGACGATCATGCCGATGGCCGCACGCATATGGGCATGGAGCGCCGCCTGTGCCGCCGACTCGGGGAAGAAGTACATGTCATTGAAGCAGGTCACGCCGCCGCGCAGCATTTCGGCGCAGGCCAGCAACGTCCCGTCGTACACGAATTCATGTGACACCAGCCGCGTTTCAACCGGCCAGATATGCTTGTTGAGCCAGTCCATGAGGGCCCGGTCGTCCGCCAACCCGCGCATCAGCGTCATCGCGGCGTGAGTGTGGAGGTTGACAAGGCCGGGGATCAGCGCATGCCCGGCGAGCGCCACGTGCTGCTTTGTCTGGTAGCGTGACCGGACCTGCTCGGTGGGGAGGACATCGGCAATGCAGCCCCGGATGACGATCACCGAATGATGATCGAGCACGGTCGCGGCAGGATCGACCGGGATGACCCAGCGTGCATCGATAATGCAATCAACGGCCTGCGGATGTTCCGGCATCGGAATGCAGTTGAAAAAAAAGCCCTGCCTAGGCAGGGCTTGTGTGAGACTGCTTGGTGTTACTTCTTGCCGGCCGGCTTTTTGGCCGCGGGTTTCGGCTTGGCCAACGACTCGGCGCGGCCGACGACTTCCACGGTCACGCGACGGTTCGGCGCCAGACACTCGATCAGTTGCTTGCGCTTCATCTTGTTGTCGCAGAACTTGGTGACCGGGATCGGCTGTTTCGGACCTTTGCCTTCCCAGAAGATCAGTTTCTGGTCGACGCCCTTGCTGACGATGTAGTCCTTGACCACCACTGCGCGCTTCTCGGACAGCTTCATGTTGTACTTGAGGCTGCCGATGCGGTCGGTATGCCCGGTCACGACCACTGCGCCGATTTTCACTTCCTTGCGGGCCTTGGTGGCCTTGTCCAGGGTGGCGAGGAATTTATCGAGTTCCGCCTTGTTGTCGGCGGTCATTTCGGCCTTGCCGAACGGCATGCCCTGCAGCTCGATTTTTTCCTCGACGTTGATCATCGTCGGCTTCGTCGGCTTGGGCTTGGCTTCGGGCTTAGGCTCCGGCTTCGGTGCTGGAGCTGCCTTGGGCGCGGGAGGAGCGGGTTTTTTCACCAGATCCGGATCGCATTCCGCAACGGCACGCGCCGGCGTCCAGTCGCTGGTGCGTACGCAAACCCCCGCGCCGGCGGCCTTGACGATGCCATCCTGGGCCGTGAGGTACCCTTGATTTTTCGCATCTTGCGCCGATGCCGCCGCGGGCAGAAACGCGGCTGCAGCTGCAACGCTCGCGAGAATATTCCGTAGTGCTGAACTCATGATTTTTGATCCTCCTGTTTTGCGAAGAAGTTAGGGTCCCGCCTCAGTGCCGGTGAACCTGGAAAAAATTCAATCTCCCCGAAGTTTACTTAATATCACAACCGTGATTTCAAAGCAAACTATGCTGAAATCATAACATGGTTTTGAGGAAAAAGGCAGAGCCGGTTGTTGCTAAAATGAAACGCCCCGCTTCTGCGGGGCGTTTCAAATTGTGGAACCTGAATTGCCGCTTTATTTCACTTCTTTGGTGCCGGTGACTTCGACATCCACGCGGCGGTCGGGCTGCAGGCAGGCAATCAACGCCTTGCCGCGCTTGCCCTTGCAATCGCCGGGCTTGGTGACGGGCTGGGTTTCACCCTTGCCCTCGGCGTAGATGCGGTTGGGTTCGATGCCTTTATCCACCAGGTATTTTTTTACCGCTTCGGCGCGGCGCACCGAGAGCTTCTGGTTGTAGGCTTGGGTGCCGATGCGATCGGTATGGCCGATGGCCAGAATGACTTCGTACTTGGCGCCCTGCAGCACGCGCGCCAAGTCATCGAGCATGGCCTTGCCTTCGGGCCTGAGCACGGCCTTGTCGAAATCGAACAGCGCGTCGCCCGAGAAGTTGATTTTCTGCGGCAGCAGCTTGGCCGGCTCTTTCTTGGGCGCCGGTTTTGCGGGAGGCGGAGGAGGGGGGGAGCAACCACCTTGGGTGCCGGTTCGGGTTTTTTGACCAAGTCAGGGTCGCACTCGGCCACCGCGCGCGCTGGCGTCCAGTCACTGGTGCGCACGCACACGCCGGCACCGGCGGCTTTCACGATTGCATTCTGGCCCTGGCTGTCCACCAGATAGCCCTGGTTCTTGGCGTCCTGGGCGAAGGCGGTGGCGGGTAGCGCCAGTGTTGCGATTGCGATACTGGCAAACAATGTGATAAGCCGTAAGGGTAAGGTCATGATGTCATCTCCATGCAACATGCAAATAAAATTTCCGGATCGAGTGATGCCCCCTGAATGCTGCGCCGCACTCATCACGCGATGGTTGTTTTGCGAATATTAGCACGGAATGCTTAGCCTTCTCAAAGCCAACGGTTTTTTGGTTTTCCGGGACGAGCCTGAGGTACGAATGAGGCACTTTATTGCGGTGACGGCAAGGCATTTCGCATGCTAAGATAGCAAGCTTTACGCGCTCGCAAAAAACGCGGTATTCCCGCGGAAAATCTGACGCTTCCCCATGGACCAGTTTGCCAAAGAAACACTTCCTGTCAGTCTCGAAGAGGAAATGCGCCGTTCTTACCTCGATTACGCGATGAGCGTGATCGTGGGGCGGGCCTTGCCCGATGTGCGCGACGGCCTGAAGCCGGTGCACCGCCGCATCCTGTTTGCCATGCACGAGGCCAACAACGTCTGGAACCGGCCCTACGTGAAATGCGCGCGCGTGGTCGGCGACGTGCTCGGCAAGTATCACCCTCACGGCGATGCCGCGACCTACGAAGCGCTGGTGCGCATGGCGCAGGATTTCTCGATGCGCTACACGCTGATCGACGGACAGGGCAATTTCGGCTCGGTCGACGGCGACTCGGCGGCCGCCTACCGCTATACCGAATGCCGGCTCGAGAAAATCACTTCCGAGATGCTGGCCGACATCGACATGGAAACCGTCGATTTCGTGCCCAACTATGACGGCAAGGAGCGGGAGCCGGTCACTCTGCCGACCAAGGTCCCGAACCTGCTGATCAACGGTTCCTCGGGTATCGCGGTCGGCATGGCGACCAACATCCCGCCGCACAATCTCTCCGAAGTGGTCGATGCCTGCCAGGCATTGCTCAAGAATCCCGACATCAGCATCGACGAGCTGATCGAAATCGTGCCGGCGCCCGATTTCCCGACGCGCGGCATCATTTACGGGGTGGGGGGCGTCAAGGAAGGCTATCGCACCGGGCGCGGCAGGGTGGTGATGCGCGCGCGCACCCATTTCGAGGAAGCCGAGAAGGGCGGCCGCGTGGCTATCGTGATCGACGAGCTGCCGTACCAGGTCAACAAGGCCAACTTGCTGATGAGGATCGGCGAACTGGTGCGCGACAAGAAGCTCGAGGGCATCGCCGACATCCGCGACGAGTCGGACAAGTCGGGCATGCGCGCGGTGATTGAACTGAAGCGCGGCGAAGTGCCGGAAATCGTCCTCAACAATCTGTGGAAAGAAACGCAGATGCAGGACAGCTTCGGCATGAACATGGTCGCGCTGGTCGACGGCCAGCCGCGGCTGCTCAATCTCAAGCAGTTCCTCGATGCTTTTCTGCGCCACCGCCGCGAAGTGGTCACGCGGCGCACCGTGTTCGAGTTGCGCAAGGCGCGCGAGCGCGGACATATTCTCGAAGGCCTGGCCGTCGCGCTGTCCAACGTCGACGAAGTGATCGCGCTGATCAAGGCGGCACCGACGCCGGCAGACGCCAAAACGGAACTGATGGCGCGTTTCTGGCGCTCCCGGCTGGTCGAGGAAATGCTGGTGCGTGCCGAGGGGCAGGCGTCGCGCCCGGAAGGGCTGCTGCCGGAATTCGGCTTGCACAAGAAGGGCTACAGGCTGTCCGATGCCCAGGCGCAGCAGATCCTGGAACTCAGGCTGCAACGCCTGACCGCCCTGGAGCAGGACAAGATCGTGACGGAGTACAGGGAGACGATGGACAAGATCGTCGACCTGATCGACATCCTGGCCAAACCGGCGCGGGTGACCAAAATCATCTCGCATGAGCTGGCGGAGGTGAAGAAGCAGTACGGCGACGAGCGCCGCAGCGAAATCGTCATCGACACCCAGGACATCGGCATGGAGGACCTGATCGCCTCCGAGGACGTGGTGGTGACGCTGTCGCATGGCGGCTACATGAAGTCGCAGCCGGTGGCCGACTATCGCGCGCAGAAGCGCGGCGGGCGCGGCAAGCAGGCGACGACGACGAAGGAAGATGATTTCGTCGACAATCTGTTTATCGCCAACACTCACGACT
>JAIESJ010000056.1 GCA_019746155.1 Burkholderiales bacterium | reverse complement strand
CCCCGATAGCTCAGTCGGTAGAGCGACGGACTGTTAATCCGCAGGTCCCTGGTTCGAGCCCAGGTCGGGGAGCCATTCAAAAGAAGAGGTGAGCTTGAACACCGACCTCTTTTTTATATGCCACCACGGCTCAGCGTCGAGCGCCTCTATTTAAGATCCACGCCGGAGGCCTTGACCACTTCGACGCTCACCTTGGCCAGCACCGCGGGCGGCGTGCCAGTGGGGGCCACCAGACTGTACCATCCGAGCATCTCGTAGCCGGGCACCGCTTCCGAGATCGACGGCACGTCGGGAATCAGTGCAGAACGCTTCCGGCTGGTGACGCCCAGCGCCCTTACCCGCCCGGTCGACTTTGCCGGCACTTGCGGGCTGACCACTTGAACAAACGGTACTGTTCCGATCAGGCTGATCGAGGCGAAATCCTTGTCCAGGTTGAACTTGAGATTGGGATATACTGAGCTTGCGACCAGTAGCTGCGAGGTCAACATCATCCACGTGTACCCATCGAGTGCCGCGCGCATGGCTAGCTGCGCCGGAAGTCTTCCACCGAGTGCGCGAACTGGCCGTCGCGTCGTTTGAGCGCGCGAGTGACGGGCCGCGTTGCGCCGAAGGTCGGGATGAAAGCCGAGTGTTTTCCCGCGCCGCCGAGCACGACGATCATGAAATCGTCCGGGTCCTGTACCATCGGCACGAGCGCATCCATGCCGGCTTTGGCAAATCGCTCGGGAAACTTCACCCGCAGGCGGCGTTCGATGTTCTCCCTGGAGAATCTGCCGAGCGGCAGTCGCGCGTGCTCGTAGAGAAAGCGTTTGGCGTCGGCTTTCGAATATCCTCCTCCCGCCACGGTCGCCGCGTGTTCCGGGCTCATGACCACCAGCGGCTTCGCCTTGTAGAAGACGTCGTTGGTGCCGGTGATCGCCACCGTGCCGGCGATCGTCGTGAGCACGCCCTCGGCGGAAAGGCTTTCGTGATCGTTGATATTGTGGGGACACTCGGCTCCGACCACCGTCACCGTACTCGCCTCGGCAGGAAAACCGTGCTCGACGTGCAGCGGCTCCCACGGGCTCGCCGCCTCGTTCTCGGCGACACAGTAGGTGTACTTTGCCGGCGAGCCGAAGGTGGACATGTCGCCCGAGCCGGGAATGGCGCCGCCGATATTGAGGAGCGCAAGGCGAACGGCGCGCCCGATGGTCGCGTTGCTTTGCTCGCCGGGCCCGAAGGCGTTGTGCCCTGAATTTATCCCGAGTTCTCTCGCCACCGGGCCGTTGACGATGATCAACGGCGCGCAAAGATGGGTCGTGGCCTGGATGCCATAGAGGTTGAACGGCTCTTCGCACATGGCCTCGACGGCAAGAACGATAAGCGGAAAATATTCCGGCCGGCAGCCGGCCATCACCGCGTTGGCAGCCAGCCGCAGCGGTGTCGCCGCACCGTAGCGCGGCGGAATCGCGGCCACCGGTTCGTTCCACGGACGGTCGCAATAGGCGAGCATCCGCTCCACGCGGTCGGCGCTCGGCGGCACGACAGGCAGGCCGTCGCTCCAGCCGCGCTCACGGCACAGCGCATTGATCGCCTCGAAATCGTCGGCAGCCTCAACGCCGGCTCCCGGGGCCTTGAGCAACTGCAAAAGATCGGTCATCGAATATGTTCCCTGAGAAGATCGATGACTTTGGGAATCGCCGCCTCGGCGCGGCCCCTGACCTCGTCCAGCGAGAGTCCGCCCAGAGGATGCGGAATCACGATCAGCGGCAGGTCCGGCACGCCGAATACGCGCGCCTGGGCCTGGCCCAGCTTGCGGAAGGGGCCGGAGCAGATGACGGCGGTAACGAGACCACGCTTTCTCAGCTCTGCCATGTCGTGGACACTCCACGACGTGCAGGACCCTCAGTCGGCCATGGCGCTGACGACGCAGTCGGCCTCTGCTGCAAGCTGGTCGAGAATCTCGGCCGGCGCCGGCAGACTGACGCTGCTCTTGCGCAGCGATATCATCGACGCGATGGGCAGTGCCGCCCGCACTCCTTCGACCAGGAACCTGAGCAGGTGATCGGCGTTGCCCTTGCTGTTGTCGAGAATGCCGAGACGGAGCCCGGCCTTTTCGATGCGGCGCTGGGCCGCCGGGGTGGATGAGTCGGGCGCGGGGGCTTCCGGCACGACCAGGAGAATTTTCTTACTCATCGCTTCTCCCACATCGTTGACGTTCTAATTATCGCCATCCATCGCTCCCCGGGCAAGCAGAGATTAAATGCCCGTCCGGGAAACGTAGAATCAAGCCGATGAGTCGAGGCGACTGATCAGGATCAGTCGACCTTGGCACCCGCAGCCTTCACCATTTTGCCCAGCTTGGCGATGTCGCTTTTTAAATGCGCAGTGAACTGCTCCGGCGTCATATTGACGGGATCCGCGCCGTAGGAAGCCCACGCCTCCTTGACCTTGGGTAATGCCAGCATCTTGGTGAACTCGCCGTGCAGCTTGGCGACGATGTCCCTGGGTATGCCTGCCGGGCCCATGACGCCGCTGTAGAGGATGATGTCGAAGCCCTTCAGCGTATCCGCCAACGGCGGCACCTCCGGCAGCACCGGCGAGCGCTTGGTACTGGTAACGCCGAGGGCGCGCAGTTTGCCCGCCTTGATATACTGCAAGGCAGCCGGCGTGGTCGAGAACGACACCGACACCTCGCCGCCGAGCAATGCGGCAACCACCGGTGCACTGCCTTTGTACGGGACATGCACCATATTGATGCCCGCCATGGATTTCAAGGTTTCACCCGACAAATGGAGGATGGTGCCGTTGCCGGAAGACGCGTAAGCGATATCGTTGGGACGCGACTTGGCAAGTGCGATAAGTTCCTTCACCGACTTCACGGGCAGCGAGGGATGCACGACAAGAATCAAGGGCGTCTGGGCGACCAGTGCGATCTGCGTGAAGTCTTTTACCGAATCGTACGGCAGCCTGGTGTAAAGCGTGGCGTTGATGGCATGGGTGGTCACGTCGGTGAAGTAGATCGTATAGCCATCGGGCATAGCCTTTGCCACCAGATCGGCGGCGATGGTAGTGCCGGCGCCCGGTCGGTTTTCCACTAAGAACTGATGACCGAGCGCTGTGCTCAGGTTCTGCGCGGAAACCCGCGCCAATGCGTCGGATATGCCGCCGGGCGGGAAAGGCACGATGATACGCACGGCCTTGGTGGGGTAACTCTGGGCATGGACGATGCCGGGAGCAACGACGGCACTGACCGCAAGCAGACAACCGGCAATACGGGTTTGCAATTTCATGTGACCACCTTGTTTTGAGTGAGGTTGAAAACAGCCAATAGCGCCCCAAAAAATAACGCGTGTATCCGCAGGTCGCCCGTCTCCTGGCAATGCCTTGCCGGGGAAGGGTTTCCGACCTACGATTCGTACAAGAATTTTGCGGGACACTCGAGACTAGGGTAGCAACTATTATGCCAGTGAGGCAAACCCGCACGATTGCGATACCTGATCAGCGCGGCGCAACTGCGGCAATCGCCGTAAACAGACTCGCGATGGTGTCCCGCGGAATACCCCGAGTGATGAAAACGAGGCGCGACCGCCGGTCGGCACTCGGCCAGGACTTAAGCTCGACCGGCGGATGGAACAGGTGTTGCACGCCCTGCACCACCAGCGGCCCGGCATGCGATTCCACGTTGACCAGGCCTTTCACGCGCAGCAGGTCGGAGCCGCGCAACGCGGTCAGCACTTCCATGCACTGGGTGAACGCCGCCCACGAAAACGGTTGATCGAAGCGCAGGCAGAACGACTGGATCGCCGTATCGTGCCCGTGGCCGGCGTCCCCGCCTATCCAGCGCTCGACGTCCTCGAGCCCGGAACGCGTGTCGCGCAGACCCACGTCGATCAGGAATGCGAGCTCGATTTCGCCGTTGACCGCAATCCGCAGCGGCGCCTGCGGATTGAACTCGCGCAGGCGCGATTGGAGCTTTGCGAGCTGTTCGCCTGTGACGAGATCGGACTTGGTGATGACCAATCGGTCGGCCAGCGCCGCCTGCTTTTTCGGTTCCGCCAGCGTTTCCAGTTGTTCCAAACCGTTCACCGCGTCGACCAGAGACACCACGCAATCAAGGCGGTACTGCGCCTGCAGTAGGGTGTCGGTCATCAGCGTCTGCATCACCGGCGCGGGATCGGCCAGGCCGGTGGTCTCGATGACGACCCGGTCAAAGTCGATGATTTCCCCGTTGCGGCGCTTGATGAAGAGCTCCCGCAGCGTTTCCTGCAAGTCGCCGCGCAGCACGCAGCACAGGCAGCCGTTGTTGAGCAGCATCATCTGCTCGGAGGATACCTGCACGAGGTCGTGGTCTATGCTTTGCTCGCCGAACTCGTTGATGATGACGGCGACCCGGTTCATGTCGGGGCGCTTGAGCAGGCGGTTGATGAGCGTGGTTTTGCCGCTGCCCAGAAACCCGGTGACCACGCTGACCGGGATGCGGCCCGCCAGCGGATCGCGTCCCGGTGCAGCGGGTTGGGCCAGCGCTTCCACGTCAGACGTTCATTTCCAGGATGTAGAGGCCGCCGGCGAAACGGTCCACGGTGTAGACGATGCCGCGCTCGTCCACCCACACGTCGTTCAGCTGGATCGCGCCTGCAGGGGAAAGCCTGGGCGCGCCCGGCACAAAATAGGCGATTTCCCGGGGCTGGTAGGGATTGGACGTGTCGTAGGCGCGCACCCCGCCGTTGAAAAACGTTGCGACCACGATGGTTTCGGAACGATACGATACCGGCCCGGGGTAGTTCTCGTGCATGTTATGCGAGCCGAAGCGGCCACCGCGCCTGGTGAAGTTCTCGGCCGGCGGCAGCGGCAGGGTCGAAATCGGCACCGGATTGGTTTCATCGCGGCCATCGACCACCCAGGTCAGCTTGGGCCAGTCCTTGCCGTCGTCCTGCACGCATTCGTCGGTGACGATGAGCAGATTGCGTTCGAACAGCGGCATCACGGTATGGGTAAATCCGTTGTATGGCGGCGAGTACTGCCAGCGCGTAATCATCTTCGGATTGGACTTGTCGGAGATGTCGAGGATGATCGCGCCGCCGTCGATGTAGCCCAGGTAGGCGCGGTCCGGCCGCTGCGGGTAAACGTTGGTGTTGTGCGTGCGGAAACCGGCGTCGAACTGCTGGGGCAGCCGCCTGGGCGGCGGCTCCTTGTCGCCCTTGCGCACGCCCGGCAGCCACCAGCGGCCGACCTCCGCGGGCTTGCCCGGGTTGCGCACATCGATGATGCGGTAGAACTGGTCGTCCTTGGGATTATGCGGCTCGAAATCCGGTGCGCCCGAGGAGAGATGAACGTATTCACCGTCAACGAACCATACACAGTGCGCGCCGCGCGAATGCGGCCCCGAGGCATCGAAGTGCGAAATGAGTTTTGGTTGCTCCGGCTTGCTGATGTCGAACAGGTCGAAACCGGCCGGCTTGTCCCCCGTTTTCCTGGTCTGGTAGGCGACCGCCATCAGATTGCCGCAGACGTCGAGCGAATTGGAGCGCACTCCCGCGTGCGGCAGTTCGGTCTGGATCACCACCCTGGGATTGCGCACGTCGGACACGTCGACCGCGGTGAAATTCTTGGGCGCGGATTCGTGGGCGAGCCACAGGATGCGGCGCCCGTCGGGGGCGAGCTGCAGCCCGATGCCCTCGCCGATGCCGCCGAAGCCGGCAAGTTCGTTGTGGGACAGAAGCTTCATGTTCCAGGACAGCGTCTGTGCCGCCCGGGCCTGGGGAGAGAGTGTTGTGGTGTTCATTTGACTTCCTTGCGTTTGCGTGTGGTGGTCCGGGCGCGGCGCGGGTTACCCGCCATCTGCTCCAGCACCGCGCAAATCGAGGCGGTGTCGTGCCGGGCAAAACCCTGGGACAGCGCCGCGGCGTAGAACTGCCTGCTGGCGTCGAACAGCGGCGTCGGACAGTGGATCCGGGCCGCGTAGTCGCCGATGATGTCGATGTCTTTCTGGTAGACCTCGACTTTCATCGTCGCCTTGGCGTAATCGTCGGCGATCATCAGCGGCGCGCGCACTTCGAACATGCGCGAGGTGCCCGCCCCGTCCTTGATCACCTTGTAGAGCAGCTCGAGGTCGAGGCCGGACTTGAGTCCGAGCACGATGGCCTCGGCGGCGGACAGGTTGTGTATGGTGACCAGCAGATTGGCGACGAACTTGAGTTTGGTGCCGTTGCCGAAGGCGCCGCAGTAATGCGTGCTGCGCGCAAAGCCGGCGAACACCTCCCTGCAGCGTTTGAATGCGGCCTCGTCGCCGCTGGCGTAGACCGCGGTGTCCTTCGCCGCCGCCTGGGCGCCGGTGCCGCTGATGGTGCAATCGAGCAAAATGATGCCGCGACGGCTGCAGCGCGCCTTGAGATCGAGCTTGAACTCCAGCGGCAGGGTGCTGGTCTCGATCACGATGGTGCCGCGCTTCGCCCCGGCGGCGATGCCGTCCCTGCCGAAGAACGCGGCTTCACAAGCCTGGATGCTCGGCAGCGAGGTGATGAGCGTGCCGCATTGTGCTGCGACCGCGGCACAGGAAGCGGCGCTTTTCCCTCCCCCGCTTCTGAGTGCTTCACGCCGGCGTCGGTCGATGTCAAAGCCCACGACGTCGAATCCGGCGGCAAGCAGGTGGCGGGCGAAGGCGCCGCCCATGATGCCCAGGCCAATCTGGCCGATGGTTGACTTCCGGATGATAACCTCTAAAAAATATTAATTAAATCAAATAGTTACTTAGAAAGCCCTAGAAAGGATCTTGGTCACGTCGACGCCGCCCGACTGCAGCGGCAACCCGACCGTGATGTGATGCGAGCCGCCGGCGCCCGCCGGAACGATCAGTTCGACGTTGCGCCGCGGTTTCCAGCCCTGAGACCATGCGGCCTGCGCCGGCAACGCAGCGGATACGGCGGCAATAACCACACCTGACAGTTTCCCGATCATGGTTTCTTTCCTCCTCAGTGGTTGAGGCAGACCCGGCCCCGGCGAAATCAGTTCGGTTTCAGATTGAGCCGTGCCTGCTCCGCTTCGTGCGGTGTCATCGAATCGATCCTGTTCTCCAGATACGGCGTCGAGCGCACCAGAGCATAACGCGTGAACGGTGATTTAACCTGCAGCCGGTAGGTGTCGCCGCGCGGAACATGGATGATGTCGCCGCTGCCTGCCGTTTTGTTTTCGTTGCCGGCCCGGGCATTGATCTCGCCGCTCAGGACATAGATGAAAATCTCATGCTCGGTCCGTGCCTGCGGCTCCTCGTAGCCTGCGGGCACCTCGAAAAAGCCGAACGCCAGGCGCTCGCCCTCGATCCAGTTCACCCGCCGCGTCGAAGCGCGCGGCGCGTCGAGCGCTTCCAGGATCGGGTAAAAGCAGGTATTGAGGCCGTCGATGATCGCCTGCGATGTTCCCTGCGCCTTCCGATGCTTGTCGCGGTCGCCGACGTTGTATTTTTTGTTGACTTCGTCCACGGTCATTGCTTTTTCCGGAACGGCTTCATCCTCGGCCAGGCCGACCACGGTCCAGGTTTTGTCCTTGATGTAGAGGTACTGGCAGTTGCCGTCCTCGGTGGCTCTCATGGAATGGCGTGCAAAGGCCGGTACGTGCACGAACATGCCGGGGCCGATGATGCGCCGGTCCCTGCCCACAATGGCGTTGATCTTGCCGCGCAATGGAAAAATCAGCAGTTCGTTGGGATGATAGTGCAATTCCGAACCGGTGCCTGCGTTCTTGTGCAGCAGGCAGAAATACATGTATTTCCCCTCGATCAGCGGTGCTTTGCCGGTCGACAGGTGGGGCGTCAGATAATTGCTCTCGAAATCCTCAAAGCGGTAAAACGGCACGGTATCTCCTGGGCTGACCGGTCTTTTCTAGGATATCGCCGCGGGCTTCGCGTAACCCGTCAGTGCTGGGCGGCGATCGGGCGTAATGCTAGCACGCGCATGCGTGCCGGACAATTTAGCCAACGCTGCGATTCGCAAAGCGGACCTCAGGACGCGCCGCCGGACACGTTCCTCAGCCTGGCGATCGTGGCATCGATCAGCTGGCGTGAAATGTGCGCCGGTTCGGGCAAGTCCGGCAGCGCGTCGATATCGAACCAGCGCGCATCTTCGAGTTCCACGCCATCGGCCCGCATTTCGCCGCCCGCATACTCGAGGCTGAATGCCATCACCAGCGAATTCGGGAAAGGCCACGGCTGGCTGCCAAAGTAACGTGGTTTTGTGGTCTCGACGCCGACTTCCTCGCGGACCTCGCGTGCCAGCGCGTGTTCCAGCGTCTCGCCCGGCTCGACAAAACCCGCGATCACGGTATAACGCCCCGCGGCATAGCCGGGCTTGCGAGTAAGCAGCAACCGCCTGCCGCGGGTGACCAGTGCCATGACCACGGGAGAAATCCGCGGATAATAAATCTGGCGGCAGTCCGGGCACTCGCGTGCACGGTCGGATGCGTGCGCAACGGTGGGCTGCCCGCAGCTGCCGCAGTAGCGATGAGTGCGGTCCCACTCGACCACTTGCAGGGCAAGCCCCGCCACCGCGGCAACGACGTCCTCGGCCTCGAGCATGAAAGCACGCAGGCCCATGAGTTCGGCGCCCTCGGGCAGCGGCTGCAACTCCGGCAGCCGCACAGCGAAGCAGTGTTGGCCGTCGAGCGTGCCGAGATAGTGGCTTTCCTCCGGCTTTGCACCCAGCTGGCCGGGATGCAAACGGGGCAGCTGCAGTGCCGCCCCTGTGCGCTGCACCAGCAGACGCCCTGCCTGGAATGCGCAGCACAGGGCTGGAAACTCGATATCTCCGGGCGGACGATGCGCGGGATTAAAGCGGCGGGCTGAGTTCATGGCCGCATTGTTTTCACAGCTCCCCGCCGAACAGGCGCAGCGCGCTGCGGTAGCACACATCTTCGCGTTCCGCCTGGGTGAGGCGCGGCACCGCGTCAAGCCGTTCCACCGGGTGCTCTTCTCCCATGTCGAACGGCGAATCGGTACCGATCACGACGCGCTCCGATCCCACGACGTCGATCAGGTGCCGGATCGCCTGCGGGCTGTGCGTCAGCGCATCGAAGTAGAAGCGTTTGAACAGGTCCATGGGCCTGGTTTGGGTGACCGCACTGGTATCAGGACGCACCGCGTGGCCATGCTCGAAACGCCCGATTTGATACGGCAGGAAACCGCCGCCGTGAGCCAGCAGAATCTTGAGCTCGGGCAGTTCGTCGAGCGCGCCGCTGAACATGAGCTTGCCCACCATGATGGTGGTATCGAGAGGGTTGCCGATCAGGTTGGTGAGATAGTAGCAATCCAGCCTGCCGGCGGAGCCCTGGGTATTGGGGTGCGCGAAAATCACTACCTTGAGTTCCTGTATGCGACGCAGCACCGGCCTGAATTTGGGGTCCGCGAGTTCCTCATTTCCGATCGCGGTCCCCATTTCCACCGCCTTGAATCCATATTCCTTCACCACGCGTTCGAGGTCCGTGATCGCGGCGTCCGGATGCTGCATCGGCAGCGTCGCCATGCCGCGCAGCCGATCAGGACGGGCCGCGACCATTTTCGCCACGCCTTCGTTGACGATTTGCGCTGTCTTCAGCGCCTGGTCGTCGCCCAGCCCGTAGAAAAAAGCCTGTGGCCCGGGAGAAATTACCGAGATGTCGATGCCCTTGCGGTCCATCGACTCGACCTTGGCATCGGCGTCGTAAAACTCGGGAATGAGGTCGAATTTGATCTTGCCGCGGACGAATTTGAGCGCGTCGCCCTCCCCTTCTATCGTTGTGTTGTAAAGCGCCGGTTGCTCACGCATGGCCTGGATGATGGTTTCAGGTATCACATGGCTGTGCACGTCGATGCGTTTCATTGATGCTAGTCTCCGGTTGGTGTTATTGACCCCAAGCGGTCGCGGCCAGGTTATGGACCGCGACCGCTCTTGCCCTCTTGATGCTCATCTTTTGCGCAACGCGGCCTGGGCGGCGCGTTTCGTATCGCGCATGATAGGCTTGGCCGGCACAGGGGGCACGGCAGGCATGCTGAACAAGCCCTTGTCGAACAGGGTGTTCATTTCGCCTGCAACAATTTGCGAGATTTCCTCCACTGCGGCCGAAAGCCTGCGCTCCGCCTGTTGTGCGAGTGCGAGAATACGGTGCACGTTGGCGTCCGCTATCTGGCAGGCGGTGATCCTGCCCGCCCTGATGTCATCGTGAAAGGTTGAAACCGGCATCACGGACGTTCCTATGCCTCTCAGCAACAGCCGCCGGATCGCCTCGATCGCGTCAATCTCGGCCTCGACATTAAGTCGCCAGCCGTAGCGGCCGATCTGCTCTTCCACGATATGACGTATCGCCTCGGAGGTGACGATAGGTGTTTTCGACAATTCAGGCAGGGTGTAAAAACGCCGTGTCCCGCGCAACTGCGGCGGAGAGAGCACGACGATCGGCTCCGATATCAAGGGCGTCATCTTGAGTGTGCGCGACGGTGGTGCATTGGTCAGCACCGCAACATCTACCCGGCCGGTCAGCAATGCATCGTAGAGCTGCGTGCTGAACCACTCGACGATTTTCAGCGTGATTTGCGGGCATTGCCGCCGCACGCGTTCAATTACGCCCGGCAGCAACAGCGGTCCCACCGTCGGGGACAGCCCCAGGATCACCCGTCCGCTCGGGATTTCCATGCCGCTGCGCAGTTCATCCCGTGCGCGGTCGAGTTCGCGCATGATTCTGCGGCAGTGATCGAGAAACTGCCGGCCGGCCCCGGTCAGCCGCACACCGCGCGGCAGGCGCACCAGCAATTGGATGCCGAGTTCGTCCTCAATCCCATGGATGTGGCGGCTCAGTGCAGGCTGTGCTATACCAAGATGCGAGGCGGCGCGGGTGATGCTGCCCACCTCCGCTATTTGAACAAAATATCTGATGCTGCGCA
Organism: Burkholderiales bacterium; assembly: GCA_019746155.1. GTDB lineage: Bacteria > Pseudomonadota > Gammaproteobacteria > Burkholderiales > SG8-41 > CAKKQX01. The sequence goes on along the minus strand of JAIESJ010000056.1, from coordinate 6,618 downwards.
GATCCATATCCGAGGCCGCGCCTATCCGCTGATTGCTGTTCTTTTAACTGATAACAAACTGGCATGAATCATGGATTGCGTCAACTGTTTTCGCTCATCCCATGAAGCAGATTTTCGCTCACAGCCAATATCGTTCTACGCCCATCGCGTACTTTGCGAACCCATTTGCCATGCTATTTTGTTATGGCATGGATTCAGAAATGATATTTGTCAGACATGGGGCCACTGACTAACATGCTGCTATCACGCGTCATGCATTCACCACGATGGCGACGCCATCCGATTCGTATATTCAAACGCTGATCGAGGAAACCTCATGAAACAGATCAATGTCGGGATTATCGGCACCGGCTGGTGCGGCGGCATACGCGCCCAGACCTGCGCTGCCAACCCGCTTGTAAAAAACCTGCACATTGCGGAAATCCGTCCCGAGCGGCTGGCCGAGGTGGCCAAGGCCACCGGCGCCGTCACCGCCACCACGGATTACCGCGAGTTGCTCAAGATCGACGAGATCGATGCCCACTACATTTCCGCCACGCCCGAAAGCCTGCACTATCCCATGGCACGCGAGTGCCTGCTTGCCGGCAAGCATGTGTTCCTGGAAAAGCCGATCGCGCTCGAACTGCATGAGGCCGACGAGCTGATTGCAATCGCGCGCAAAAACAATCTCAAGTTCACCATAGGTTATTCTCAGCGCTTCAATCCCAAATTCGCCTACGTCAAGAAATCGATCACCGACGGCACCATCGGCAAGCCGGTGAGCGCCCTGGTGAGCCGCCATATCACGCGCGGCCTGGGCAAGAAAATCACCGGCAGGACCAGACTATCGCCTGCCGCGATGGAAGCGACGCACGATCTCGATTTTGTGCTCTGGTGCCTTGAGCCGGCCAAGCCGGTGCGGGTGTATTCGCAGGCCAATTACGGTGCGTTGAAGGCGGCGAGCGGCGCCGATATCCCGGATACGCAGTACATCACGGTCACCATGGACAACGGTGTTTCCTTCGTGATCGGCGCGGGCTGGAGCCTGCCGCTGGGCTACCCGAACTTTTCCACGACCTGGATCGAAATGGTCGGCACCGAAGGTGCCCTTTTGGTTGACGACAGCCACCGCGACGTGATCCTGAATACGATGAAGAACGGCATGCAACTGCCGATGTCGTCCATGCCGGGCGAGTTCGTCGATCATGCCTATGCCGGCCCCATGATGGCCGAAACGATCCATTTCCTGGAGGCCGCGGCGCTCGACCGGCCGGTGCTGGTGACGGCCGAGCAGGCGCGTCAGGTGATGGCAGTCTACATCGCTGCCGACATCTCGGCGGAACGCAACGAGCCGGTAAGCCTGCCGCTGCCGGAGTCGCGCCCTGCCGCGCTCGCCGCGGGAGCCATGCGATGAGGAAGCAGCCCAAGAAAATCGGACTGGCCATCGTCGGCGCCGGCCGCGTCGGGCTGATCCGCGGCGAACTGGCGGCGCGTCATCCCGAGGTCGCATGGATCGGCATCGCCGAAAAGAACCCGGAGCGTGCCCGGCTGGTCGCCGACAAGGTCGGTGCTGAGTTCGTAACGGCGGACTTCCGCGAGTTGCTCAACCGCCCGGAAGTAACCGCAGTTGTCATCTCTACAGACGAGCATTTGCACGTTGATCCTATTATGGCCGCGCTTGAGCGCGGCCATCCGATGATGATCGAAAAGCCGCTCGCTACCGACCTTGCCGAGTCGCAGATGGTGCTCGACGCCATCGAAAAAGCCGGGATCGACGCCGTGATCGGCTACACGCAGCGCTTCCGCAGGCGCTGGCTGGTGGCCAAGGAAAAAGTGCGCACCGGCGCGCTGGGCGACGTCACGATGGTCACTTCGCGCGCCTTCATGAACCGCCTGGTGGCGATCGACAACTACAAGCGCACCGACAACCCGGCCGAGATTTCCCCCATGGTGATCTCGGGCACCCATGCCCTCGACATCGTCATGTGGCTCATGGAAGCCAAGACCCCGGTGGAAGTCTTTGCGCGCTCGGTCGACAAGGCGCTGGGGCCGACGTGGAAAGGCATTGACGGCACCGGGTTCATGATCACTTTCAGCGACGGCGCCATCTACCATGGCGTGATTTCCTGGGCCCTGCCCGAGGTCTGGCCGGGCGCAGTCTACAGCCTGGAGGTCGGCGCGGTCGGAACCGAAGGCGTGCTCACCATCGACGACACGCACCGCGACATCGTGCTCGCCACCAATCTCGTCCAGGGCGAAGGCTACGCGCCCGACAAAAGGCGGCACGTGGACTTTCTGACGAGCTATCCGGTCGGCGACATGGCGCTCGGCGAACTGCGCGGCCCGATGCGCGAAGAAACCAATTCGTGGCTCAACCGCGTCGCGCTTGGCGTGCCGACCCAGCATGCCACCGCCCGCGAAGGACATAATCGGCTGATGCTCACCAAAGCCATCGACCTTTCCGCGCGACTGAAACGGCCGGTGAAACTGCCCATAACCCCGGAGGACGAGAAACGCAGCAGTTGAAGTGGCTTCGTGATTCACGGCCTTTAGGCCTAACCTGACCAGAGGAGGAGACTATGAAGATCAATAGGATTGGCAACAGCATGTTGGCGGGCTGCCTGTTGGCCCTGGGCATGGCCGGCACGTTGGCGCATGCGGCAGAAAGTTTTCCGAGCCGCCCGGTCAGGTTGATAGTGCCCTACGCACCCGGCGGCGCGACCGACATCATTGCCCGGCAACTGGCCGACAAGTTGAACCAGGTATGGGGACAGCCCGTGATCGTGGATAATCGCGCGGGCGCCTCAGGCAACATTGCACTTGAACTGGCCGCAAGAGCAGCACCGGACGGGTATACGCTGTTTGTCGGCAACGTCTCGACCAATGCCATCAACGAAACGACGTTTGCGAAGACGTTGAAAATCAAGCCGTCGCGCGATCTCACCGGCGTCACCAACCTGATTGAGCTCCCACACCTTTGGATAGTGAGCGCCGCCGTTCCCGTCTCCAGCCTCAAACAACTGGTCGAATATGCGAAGAAACCGGGAGCACGCATGAATTATGCGTCCACCGGCATCGGGTCGTACCCCCACCTTGACATGGTCATCTTCCTGAAGGCTGCGGGTATCGAGATGACTCACGTTCCTTACAAAGGCGGAGCGGGACAGGTCATTCCGGCATTATTGAGCAACGAAGTGCAATTCACGATGCTTAATATGGCATCCACGATCTCAAACATCCGCGCCGGCAGAATCAAGGCCCTGGCGACCACCTGGCCTACGCGGCGACCCGAGTTGCCGGATGTGCCCACCGTGGCCGAAGCGGGCTTTCCCGGCATGGGAACCAATGCCTGGAACGGATTATTCGCTCCCGCAAAAATTCCCAAGCCGCTGCTTAACAGCATTTACGCAACAGTGGTGAAATCGATGGAATCACCCGACATGAAAGAATCGTTGGACAAGCGGTTCATGACCGTCGTCGTCAACAAGTCGCCCGCCGAATTCAACGAATTTGTCCGGAACGAAGTCGCAAAGTGGGCCAAGCCGGTCATTGAGAACAACATCACGGTAGAGTGAGCCCATTCGGCATTCATGCTTACAGGAGGATGAAAATGAAATTATCAAATGGAATCAAAGTGCTGTTGTGTGGAGTGGCATGGGCTGCGGCGGGAGCCGCAATGGCGCAGGCGGATGCCGATTACCCCAAACGCCCTATCCGCCAGGTCATTCCTTTTTCGCCAGGCGGTGCTTCCGATTTCGTTGGGCGCATCATCGCGGTGCCATTGGGAAAGGTGCTCGGGCAGCAGATCATCTCCGACAATCGTCCCGGTGCGGCAGGCAATATCGGCATGGAATTTGCCGCCCGTTCGGCGCCCGATGGCTATACCCTGTACCAGGGCAACGTCGGCACGCTGACCATTAATCCCAACATCTATAAAACCCTGCAGGTGAAACCGCTGCAGGATTTCGCGCCGATCACCCAGGTCGTGGACGTTCCGGGCGCCCTTGTCGTTCACCCTTCCCTGCCGGTGAAGTCGGTGAAAGAACTGATCGCGTTTGCGAAAGCGCGCCCCGGCCAGCTCAACTTTGGCTCTCCGGGAGCCGGCAGCGCCAACCGGCTGGAAATGGAAGGCTTCATCCAGGAAACCGGCATCAAGATGGTGCACATTCCTTATAAAGGGGGCGCCGGCCCTGCGGCCATTGCACTGATCAGCGGTGAAACCCAACTGATGTTTGTGACGCTGTCCTCGGCCATCAATTTTATTAAAGACGGGAAGTTGCGTGGGCTGGGCGTTGTCGCGCCACAGCGCATCGACGCAGTGCGCGACATTCCGACCATGGCTGAGCAAGGTTTCCCGAATATGACCGTAGGCTCGTGGCAAGGTCTGCTGGCACCGGCCGGAACGCCCAAGCCCATCATCGACAAGCTTTATGCCGCGTTGTTGCAAGTCATGGCCATGCCCGAGGTGAAGGATCGCCTGGCAACGGGCGGGGTCGCGGTGGTGACCAGCAAATCGCCCCAGGACTTCCACGAATTCATGAAGCGCGACACCGAACGCTGGGCCAAGGTTGTGAAAGCAACAGGCATTACGGTCGACTAAGCCGGCTGCTCAAGATGCCGATCATGGCGCCGGCTGCCGCAGGAAATGTTCCGGCAGCGGGCGCTGCGGCGCCTTGATGCTCGTTACTTTGCGATTCCTCGAAGAAGGATTTCCTATGTATGAGATTTCCCTTCCCCGTCGGGACAGGGGCAGGCTGATCGTGGCTGACCCGATCAACGACCTTCATTCAACGCTGCGCGCTGGCTGGAACGTATATATTCAGCGTGTCATGGAATACGGCCGATGAACGCCAAAGCATCACGTTACCATCGACCCTTAACTAACTACTAACCTGGAGATCAAAAATGGCAAATGTCGGCATGGTGGGACTGGATTGGCAAGAGCGCGTCAACTGGGACCGGTTGCGCAAGTACCGGCTCGAGCGTGCGCGCGAGCGCATGAAAGCGCATGGCCTGAGCGCGATGCTGCTCATGTACGATGAGAACATCCGTTACGTGACCGGTACCCTCACCCCGGGCTGGAACCGGCTTAAACCCGGCCTGCGCTACGCGATGCTGTGCGGCGACGATGCGCCGGTGCTGTTCGAGCAAGGCGACATCGGCCAGCATATCGAAAAGCATTCGCCGTGGATTCCGAAAGACCATATCCGCTATTCCTACGCCTGGATCAAGGGCGCGGCGGGCCCGGCCTCGACCCAGCAGGTCAAGAAGTTCACCAACGCCATCGTCCAGGAAATGAAAAAGGCCAATGTCGCGGGGGGCAAACTCGGAGTTGATTTCGTCGACATCAACATGATCCAGGCCTTCAAGGATGCGAAGATCGACTGGACCGACGGCATGACGCCGATGATGGAAGCACGCGCCGTCAAGAACCAGGACGAGCAGGAGTGCATGCGTCAGGTCGGCGCCATCGGCGACGCCGCGCACTGGGAATTCATGAAGTTCCTGCGGCCCGGGTTGACGGAGAACCAGCTAACGGCGCACATCATGGAATACCTCTACAATATCCCGGGCATGGAGGACGTGGAGGACGTGATCGTGTCCTCGGGCCTCAACACCTGGCCCAACTGGCGCAATTTTTCCGACCGCATCATCAAGCCAGGCGACATCGTGTTCATGGATCTGGCGGCGCTTACCTGGAACGGCTACAAATCTTGCTACTACCGTACCTACTGCGTGGGCAAGGAACCGACCCAGGAGCAGAAGGATTACTATGCGACCGCGCTCAAGTGGCTCTACGACTCGATCAAGGCGGTGAAAGTCGGCACCACGACCCGCGAGATTGCATCCAAGTGGCCTTCGGCGAAAGAGGTCTGGGGCTACGAGGAAGAAGACCAGGCCGCAGCCAACCTGTGGGGCCACGGTCTCGGTCTGGCTCAATATGACCAGCCGGTGATTTCGCGCATCTGGTCGCTGGATCACCCCATCGAGATCAAGGAAGGCATGGTGTTCGCGCTGGAGACCCAGCACGGCAAGCCGCACCAGTGGGGCGTGCGCATCGAAGAGATGCTGATCGTCCACAAGGACAGCGTAGAGATCGTGTCCAACTTCCCGGTCGAGCAGATCACGGTGGTGGATCCGATGCCCGGCTATTCCAGTTACGGCAAGCTGGAAGGCCGGTAAGCGGCGCTGATGGGAATTGCAGCAGGAACGCGAACCGCGGTGCTCGAAGCGCCGCGGCGCTTTGAAATCGTCAGCCGGCCGATGCCGGTTGCCGCTTCCGGAGAAGTGGTAGTACGGATTGCCGCCACCGCGGTGTGTCATACCGATCTCGCGATCTACACTGGCGAGCATCCGGGTGTCCACTACCCTGTCGTCATGGGCCACGAGTCCACCGGGACGGTGGAGGCCGTGGGTGCCGGAGTGACCGGCCTCAAACCGGGCCAGCCCGTCCTGATCAACCCCATCATCTCCTGCGGCCATTGCGACTCATGCGTCCGCGGCGCCGAGAACCTTTGTCGCAATGCCGGCCTCTTCGGCCGTGAGGTCGAAGGTTCATTGAGTCAATACGTAAAGCTGGCGGCGCGTTACGTATACGCGCTGCCGCCTCACCTCCCCCTGGCGGATGCCACCCTGATC
>JAIESJ010000011.1 GCA_019746155.1 Burkholderiales bacterium | reverse complement strand
GCAAGATGCTGCTGGCGATGGCGCGCGACGTGCGTGTCATCCTGATCAAGCTCGCCGACCGCCTGCACAACATGCGCACGCTGGACGCGGTCGATGACCGCAGGCGCCACCGCATCGCACGCGAAACGCTGGAGATCTATGCCCCGATCGCCAACCGACTGGGGTTGAACAGCATTTACCAGGAGCTCGAAGACCTCTCCTTCAGGCACCTCTATCCCGACCGCTACCGGGTGCTCGCCAAGGCGGTCAAGGCGGCGCGCGGCAACCGGCGCGAGATCGTCAACAAGGTGATGGAATCGATTAAGCGCAGGCTCAGGGAAAACAAGCTCGAGGCGCAGGTCGAAGGGCGGGAAAAGCATCTCTACTCGATCTACCGCAAGATGCGCGAGAAGTCGTTCTCGTTCGCGCAGGTGCTCGACGTGTTCGGCTTCCGCATCATCGTCAAGGACGTGCACGCGTGCTACGTTGCGCTGGGCGTGCTGCACGGCCTCTACAAGCCGATCCCAGGCAAGTTCAAGGACTACATCGCGATACCCAAGGCGAACGGCTACCAGTCGCTGCACACCAGGCTGTTTGGCCCACTCGGCACACCGCTCGAAGTGCAGATCCGCACGGTTGAAATGCACAAGATTGCGGAGGCGGGAGTCGCCTCGCACTGGCTTTACAAGAGCTCGGATACCAGCCTCTCCGATCTGCAGAAAAAAACCCACCAGTGGTTGCAGAGCCTGCTCGAGATGCAGTCGGAATCGGGCGATTCGGTTGAATTCCTGGAGCACCTCAAGGTCGACCTTTTCCCCGACGAGGTCTACGTCTTCACGCCAAAGGGCCAGATCATGGCGCTGCCGCGCGGCGCAACCGCGGTCGATTTCGCCTATGCGGTGCACACCGACATCGGCAACCGTTGCGTGGCGGTCAAGATCAACCAGGAGCTGATGCCGCTGCGCGCAGAACTCAAAAACGGCGACCGCGTCGAGATCATCACCGCCGCGCACGCCAGGCCCAATCCGCTGTGGCTCAACTTCGTCATCACCGGCAAGGCCCGCTCGCATATCCGGCATTTCCTGAAGACCATGCATTTCAAGGAGTCGGCGCAGCTCGGCGAGCGATTGCTCAACCAGACGCTCGCCAGCTTCAAATCAAACCTTGCCGACATCACGGAAATCCAGTGGGACAAGCTGGTACGGGATTCCAATGCCAAATCACGCCAGGAAATCCTCGCCGACATCGGACTCGGCAAACGCCTGGGCGTAGTGGTGGCGCGCCAGTTGCTGTCGCTGGGCGAGCCGCTTCCCGGCGAGAATCTTTTACCGGGCTCGATAGTGATCCGCGGCTCGGAAGGCATGGCGATCCAGTTCGCGAAATGCTGCAACCCGATCCCGGGCGACCCGATCATCGGCATGATCAGCAAGGGACAAGGCATGGTGATTCACACCCACGACTGTCCGGTGATCAGCAAGACGCGCACCGATCCCGAGCGGCTGCTTGACGTAGCCTGGGACCCGGAAACGAAAAAACTGTTCGAGGTGAGGGTCAAGCTGGTGGTAGCGAACCAGCGCGGCGTGCTGGCCAAGGTGGCGGCGGAAATCGCCGAGGGCGGATCGAACATCCAGAACGTCGCGGTCGATCCCGAGGACAGCGGCGACTATACCGACATGCACTTCACGCTGCAGGTGTCGAATCGCCTGCATCTGGCGCAGATCATGCGCGGCCTGCGCCGCATTCCCGAAGTCATCCGCATCACCCGCGTCAAGGGCTGATCGGAGCAGTTTGAAGTTTCAAGTTTCCGGTTCGAAGCAACCGGGCGTTCCGCTAACGTGTCGTGGGGGCATTGCCGACTACAACTACGCACTATTGGGCGGCGCCCTCAGTAAGAGTCCCTAACATAATGAAACATTCGACTCATTTGCGCCTTGCGCAAATGCTATAGCCGTCGTTCCAGCCCATCATGTAATCGGCATCGCTCTGGTAGCGCTGCTCGTGGCGGCGGCGCGACGACTGCACGCTGTCGCAACCGTCGGAGTAACCCTGCTTGAACGCTGCCGAATACCCGGTTTGATTGACGCGCCGCTCCGGCGGCGGCTGGCTGGCACAAGCAGCGAGAAGAGCCGCCATGATGCAAAGCGCCGGAATTATCCGTCCCTTGATTGCCTGTCTGCGATTCATGTTTCTTCCCCATCTGGCGCGCGCTGCGCTCCATGGCCGTGAGCAGTTCGGCAAGCCGGCGGCTGTTTTGCGTCGCCTGCACCGCCTGGTATACCGCCCGCTGACTGCGGTTTGCGAGCCGGTCTTTCAGGAAATGATGGACGTTTTTCCCCTCGTCCCCGCCCTTCCTTGCCTCGCTCCCGGATCAGCCTTCTGCCAACTGCCTGTTCTTGGACTCGAGCGTCCTGATCAGCCCGTCGATGCCGGAGCGGCTGATTTCGGAATTGAACGAGCCGCGGTAATTGGTCACCAGACTCAGGTTTTCCACCACCACGTCATAGACCTTCCAGCCGGATGGCGTCTTTGACATGCGGTAATCGATGGCAATCGGCTGCCGCCCCGGCTCCTTGACCAGCGTTTTCACGGTGACATCGGTTTCATCCGCTTTCACCTGCGCCGGCTTGACTTCCACAGTCTGATTGCTGCCGGCCGATTGACTCAATGCCGTCGTATAGGTACTGACGAGCAGCGAACGGAATGCGTTTTCCAGGGCTTTCTGCTGCGCCGGACTGGCATCGCGCCACGACCTGCCCACGGCGAGCCGCGTCATGGCCTGAAAATCGAAATGCGGCAATACTTTCTTTTCCGCCAGCTCATGCAGCGCGCGCTTGTCCCTGGTCTGCTTGATCGCCGACAATACTTCGTCGACCGTCGCTTTCACCAGCGCGTCGGGCGCCGCACCGGGTGTGTCCGCCGCCTGCACGACGAATGCGAACAGCAGGACAAATACGCTTCCAATACGCACCATCATTTTCATGCTTGACTCCCCAAATGGCCTCAATATTCAATCGCAGTTGACCTGGCCGCCGATCGCCGCTGCGCCATGGCTCGGGTTCGCGCAACTTGCCGCGCCTGCGATCCGCCGGCACGACCGGCTGTAATCATAGTAACAACTGCCAGACGCTTAGTAATCGTTTTCATGGCATTGTTCCTCGCTCTCGGTTATTCACAGCACCGCTGGCGAGTCGGCGCAGGCATCATACCTGACTATATTTTATGAATAAAATCAGTATCTTATAATATTCCCGCCGTATTTTCCGTATCCCAACCGTCACCTGTTTGCGACGCTCGCCGGGCCCCGCCTGAGAATTTCTCTGCTTTCAAGCGCTTCGATCGCCACCGTAGCCCGACAACAACGGCATAATCTGTTCTTTGCCAGGATGCGCCGCCTGATTCAACGGCCGCAAGAGGAGCAAGCATGAAATTGATGCGCTACAGCCGCAGGCACGAGCCGGCCGCGCTCGCACGCCTGGGCGTTCTGGTGGGACACGAACTGGTTGCCGATCTTCGTGCAGGTTATGCGCTGTATCTGGTCGAGGAAAACAACAATCCCAAGGGCAGCGAACTGGCGGCGATTTACATGCCACCCTACATCGCGCAGTTTCTGCACATGGGTGAAGCGGCATGGCTTGCCTTGGGTGACGCCTTCGCCTACCTCGACGAGCTGGCGCAGACCTCGCCCGACGCATCGGGATTGAACGGCGAGCAGCTCTTCATCCCGCTCGCCGAATGCCGGCTCTATGCGCCGGTGCGCCCGTCCAAACTGATCGCGATCGGCCGCAACTACCCCGGATACATCCGGAACCCCGGCAAGCAAGGCGGTCCGGTGCCCGCCGCCTTCACCAAGACGCTGTCCTCCATCACCGGGCCGGGGCGCGACATCCTGAAACCCGCGGTCTGCAAAGAGCTGGACTATGAGACCGAACTGGCGGTCGTCATCGGCAAAAAATGCAAACACGTGCGCGAAGAGGACGCCTACAACGTGGTCGCCGGCTACACCATCATCAACGATATCACGGCGCGCGACGTCGGCAGGCTCGAGCGCGAAGGCGGGCACCTGTTCCTCGGCAAGACCTACGACACCTTCGCGCCGATGGGTCCGTGGATGGTGACGCGCGACGCGATTCCCGAGCCCATGCATCTGCGCATCACCACGCGGGTGAACGGCGAGACGCGGCAGAACGGCAACACCAAGGACATGATCTGGTCGATCCCCAAGCTGATCGCCTACCTGTCGCAGATCACGCTGATGCCGGGCGACATCATCGCCACCGGCTCGCCGGGCGGCGGCGGGCTCGCCAACCCGGGCTGGCTGCTCAAGGCGGGCGATGTGATCGAAGCCGAGATCGAAGGCATCGGCGTACTCAAGAACGGGGTGGTGGATGAGCCGACAACCTGAAAACCTTTTCAGCCGCCGATAAACGCAGATGAATTCTTTTCAATACCCCCTCGAGGGGTACGCCGATAAAAACTAAAAGATGAATGGTCCAAAAGAACAATAAAAAGAAAAAAGGCTACGCCCCCACATCAACATCGGTACGTAATGTGCCAGATGTGATCGGGTAGGAAATGGCGGTGGGCGCGGGGCATCGCTCCTCTCCTTACAGCGCGCGTTTTATCTACGAAAATGTGCCGCTAAGCGTCTGTATTGCCCCTATCCTACGGTCTTATGTCGCAAGATCAATACCTTGCGCTGGTCCGACCCGGTTATGCGGTTATGCGTAGTTATGCAGTAAACCTTAGCGGTGAATTTCTTAGTTCTTATCGGCGTTTATCGGCGTTCATCTGCGGCTCATAGTTTTGCGATCTTGAGTTCCCCCGCCAGCTGATTCAGCGCCTTGAGCAGCGCCTCCGGCAGCGGCACGCCGTTCTTCAGCCGGTCGGCGCGCGCGGCGTGGCTGCCTTCGCCGGGAATGTGGATGCGGTCCACGCCCGGCAGGCGCCTTGAATTGCGGATGTCGCGCACCAGCACGTCCACGCTTTTCTTGAACTCCGCCACCGGCTGGAACGCCTCGACGTTGATCGCGACGATGGCGTGGCCGGTGTTGGTCGGCGTGGCGTCGTCGCTGTTGAAATCGACCACATCCTTGCCCATGGCCGCGCCGTTCAAAGTGCCGGCGAGCATGCCGAAGATCAGTGCCAGGCCGTAGCCCTTGTAACCGCCGATCGGCAAGAGAAAGCCTTCGTTCGCGCGTTTGGGGTCGGTGAGCGGCTTGCCCTCGCGGTCCATCATCCAGCCTTCGGGCATCATCTCGCCGCGCTGCGCCTTGGTCTTGACCTTGCCGTAGGCGGCGACCGTGGTCGCCATGTCGAGCACGATGGATTGCTCGTCGCCCGCCGGGATCGCCACGGCAATTGGGTTGGTCGACAGCAGCATATCGATGCCGCCCCACGGCGGCAGGTGATTGGCGTTGCCCACCGCGAGATAAAGCCCGACCATGTCGTGCGCGAGCGGCATGCTGGCATAGAGCGACGCCGGTCCCGCGTGGTTGCTCCATTTGACGCCGACCCAGGCCACGCCGGCGGTCTTCGCTTTCTCTATCGCTTTCTCGGTGGCGAAGCGCATCACCAGATGCCCCATGCCGTTGTCGCCGTCGACGAGCGCCATGCCGGCGGCTTCGCGTGCGACCTTGATCTTCGGCTTGACGTTGACCGCGCCGCCCTTGATGCGGCGGATGTACTGCGGCAGCCGGAAGATGCCGTGGCCTTCGGAACCCTGCACGTCGGCGCGGGCCATGAGTTCGGCTATGATCTTCGCGTCCGCCGGCGGCACGTCGACCGCCTCGAAGGCGCGTGCGATGAATTTTTCAAGATCGGACGCCGTGATGCGGCGCGCGGGAATAGCGTTGTCAGCCATGATGCTCTTCCAGTTCGACCAGTGCCCCCAGAAAATCCTTAGGATGCACGAACGCAATGGACTGCCCGTGCACATTGCGTTGCGGCCGGCCTTCGCCCAGCACCCGAACGCCCTTTTCGCCAATCGCCTTGGTCGCGGCTTCGACGTTATCGACCTCCAAACAAAAATGATGAATGCCGCCGGCAGGATTTCGTTCGAGAAACTTCGACACCGGGGAATCGGGACGCGCCGGCTCCATGAGTTCAATGCGCGCATTGCCCAGCTCGACGTAGGCGAGCCGCACCCCCTGCTGCTCGTTGACTTTCGTCTCGCCCAGCGTCAGGCCGTAGACTTCCCCGAGCCGCTGCGCAGCGGCCCGCAGATCAGGGACGACAATCGAGACATGGCTCAGTCCGGTGATCATGGTGCCTCCTATTGAGTTTTACGTAAATGAATGACATTCATTACGTCTCGAATCCCCCCTCTGCTCGCGGCAGAGAGGTCGGGGATGAGGGATTGAGCGTGTCACGCAGTCAAGAAAAGCTCAATCAATGATTTTTTCCGCCCGCAGCTCGGCGATGCGCTGCCCGGAGAGCCCGAGCTCCCGGCACAGCACTTCCTCGGTATGCTGGCCGAGCAGCGGCGGCGCGCGCCGCACCGAAGTCGGCGTGGCGCTGAACTTGAACGGCGTGCCGATCACCTTGAGCGTGCCTATCGTCGGATGCTCAACCTCTTCGATCATCCGGCGCGCCGCGGTATGCGGGTCGTCGAGCGCCTGCTTGACCGAGTTGATGCGTCCGCAGGGCACGCCCGCCGCCTTAAGCTTATCCCCCCAGGCAACCGCCGTATCCGTTCTGAGCCGCTCCGCAATCATTCCGTCGAGCAGCCCGCGGTGGGCCACGCGGTCCTTGTTCTTGATGAAGCGCGCATCCTGCGCCCATTCCGGATATCCGATGGCCGCCGCGAACCTGGCAAACTGACCGTCGTTGCCGACGGCCACCGCCATCATGCCGTCGCTCGTGGGATACGTGGTATAGGGAACGATGCTGGGATGACCGTTGCCGTAGCGCCCGCCTTCACGCCCGGCAGCAAGATAATTAGCCGCCACGTTGGCGAGCATGAACAGACTGGTCTCGTAAAGGGAGACTTCGAGATGCTGTCCTTTTCCGGTTCGATGGCGCGCCTGCAACGCGCCCAGGATCGCATTCGAGGCCAGCATGCCCGTACACACATCGACCAGCGCCACCCCGTGTTTGGTCGGCACGCCATCCTGCGGGCCGGTGATGCTCATCAGTCCCGATTCCGCCTGCAGGATGAAGTCGTAGCCCGGCAGCCCGCCCTTGGGCCCGTTCGCGCCATAGCCTGTGATCGAGCAACGTATCAGCCGCGGCGCGTTGGCCCGCAGCCAGTCATTGCCGAAGCCCCATTTTTCGAGCGTGCCGACTTTGAAGTTTTCTACCAGCACGTCGCTTTTGCGGATGAGCCCGGCGAGGATTTCCTGGCCCGGTTTCACCGCCATGTTAAGCGTGATCGAACGCTTGTTGCGGTTGAGTCCGAGAAAATACGCCGCCTCGCCCCCGACGAACGGCGGGCCCCAGCTGCGCGTGTCATCTCCCGCGCCCGGCGGCTCGACCTTGATCACGTCGGCGCCCATGTCGCCAAGCATCATGGTGCACAGGGGTCCGGCCAGGATGCGCGTCAGGTCGAGAACGCGGACGCCCTCAAGCGCCCCGCCATTGGTGTCGGGCATGTTGCGATTCCCGCTATCCACTCATACTCGTGCGCCCCTTCCCCTCAGGGGACTTCCTTCGGGGCGAGGGGAGGGAATGTTCTAGTTGCGCTTCCTGCGCATCGAAGGCGGCGCGTTCAGGTCCCGCTCGCAGCCGTCCACATATTTCTCCAGCTCGCGCTTGTCGCGCATGCGGAATTTCTGGAAGTTGGGTTTGCGGCCCGCGAGGAACGCGTCCATGCCCTCCTTCGCTTCGTCCGAGCCCCACACATGCGCCAGCAGTTCCATGCCGTGTTGCCACGAGGCATACAGCATGTCGGACTCGAAGTTGAGCGAGCGCTTGGTCATGCGCAGGGTGAGCGCGCTGTGACCTTTCATGGTCTCGCACCACTTGAGCGTTTCCTTGAGCAGGTCTTTCTGCGGCACGCATTTGTTGATCAAGCCGATTTCCACCGCCTCTTTCGCGGTAAAGCGGCGCGCGCAGAAAATCATCTCGCGCGCCAGCCGCTCGCCGATGATGCGCGGCAGGTACTGGGTGGCGCCGACCGTGGGACAGGCGCCGACCTTGGCGCCGGTCTGGCCCAGTACCGCGTTTTCCGAGGCGATCACCAGATCGCACCACAATGCGAGCTCGTGGCCGCCGCCCATGCACCAGCCGTTGACCATCGCGATCACCGGGATCGGCAGCCCGCGGATGGTCATCGCCAGGCCCAGCATGCGGTCGTTCCACATACAGGCATTGGTGAAGTTGAGGCGCTTCATGGCGTAGAAATCGCCGCCCGCGGAGAATGCCTTGTCGCCGGCGCCGGTCACTACCGCACAGACGATGGAAGGATCCTCGCGCGTGGATTTGAGCGCATCGATCATCTCGTCGAGCGTCTGCTCGCGAAATGCGTTCAGCACGCGCGGGCGGTTGATCGTCACCCACGCCACCTGATCCTTCACCTGATACAGAATGTCTTGGTATTTCCGTTTTGTGGACTTTCTTTTGCTCGCAGGCATTGCCCCCCCGATGTCCGTTCAAACCAAAAATGGATACCGAAGTTTACCAGATCGCTCATGCCGCACTGACAACGCACAATGCTCCGACTATCTTGCGGGGGAAAAGCGCGCGGCTCATCCGGACCGCAACAGCCGCGCGTAAACCACGGGGAGCGGATATGCGCATCTTCGCAAGTGTTCTCGGTGCTTTTCTCGCCTTCGCACCTTTTCATCACGTCTGGTCGCAGAATTATCCTTCCAAGCCGATACGCTTCATCGTGCCGTTTGTCGCGGGCGGCCCGACCGACGTGCAGGCGCGCTGGATCGCCCAGAAACTGAACCAGGCGTGGGGACAACCGGTATCGGCACCCTCAGGCGCTCGCCGCTGTGGCCGGACCTGCCGACGGTGGACGAATCCGGATTGAAAAGTTTCGAGTATTACAATTGGAACGGCGTGCTGGCGCCCGCCGGCACACCCCGCGCCGTCATCGACAGGATCAATGTTCATAACGGCACCCGGACATGAACGCTCCTCATCCTCAACAAGACCCGCAGTACTTCATGTATTTCCCCGGCAACTATCGCTGGTCGGCGGGGTTCATCAACATGCTGAGTTCCGCGCCCTACGGCGGTTCGGAAATCGGCGAACTCCACAAGATCGGCCGCATGCTGAAAGGCAAGGCGCCCGAGGACGACGAAGCCTGGTTCGATGCCTGCGTGAAAGTCGCCGACGGCGTGCGCGCCCATGCCGAAAAATTCGAGCAGGGCGGCTATCGCCACTCCGCAGCCCACGCCTATCTGCGCGCCTGCAACTATTACCAGATGGGGGAGCGCTTCCGCACGCCCAAGGACAGGAAGGCGCTCGCCGCCTTCCGTGCCGGAGTCGAGTGTTTTCACCGCCACGCGGCGCTCACCGACATCAAGATCGAGATCGTCGAAGTGCCGTTCGAGGGCGGCAGCCTGCCCGGCTATTTCGTGCACGCGCAAAACGCCACATCGGAAAAGGCGCCGTGCGTGGTGTATTTCGACGGACTCGATGTCACCAAGGAAATCCAGTACATGCGCGGCGTGCCCGGACATCACATCATGTGGATACTCGGCGTGGCAACGATGTGGAACTGGTTCGAGGACAAGCTGGTCCGGGCCTGACGGGATACTCGTAAGCGGTAAGCGGCAAAACCAACCCAGGCTTTCCGGTCGAACCTCTTGCGCCCCGCCGCTCACCGCTTACCATTAACGCCTTGAGGATTTATCCCCATTGCCGCACAGCAGCTCGGCGCCGCGTTTCACCGCTTTCACGATATTAATGTAGCCGGTGCAGCGACAAAGATTGCCTTCCAGGCCGTGAACGATCTCCTCGTCGCTGGGATCGGGATTGTCTTTCAGCAGCCCCGCCACCGCCATGATCATGCCCGGCGTGCAGAAGCCGCACTGCAGGCCGTGGCATTCCGTGAACGCCTGCTGTATCGGATGCAGCGCACCGTTTCTCGCCATGCCTTCGATGGTGACGATTTCAGCGCCATTGGCCTGCGCCGCCAGCATGGAACATGACTTTACGGCCCGGCCGTCGACGTGCACGGTGCAACAGCCGCACTGGCTGGTGTCGCAGCCGATGTGGGTGCCGGTGAGTCCCAGCTCGTCGCGCAGCAAGTTGACGAGCAGCATGCGGTCTTCGACCTCGCGCGAGTAGTTGACGCCGTTCACCGTCACTTCGATCGTCGTCATTTCATAACCTATTGATTTTATTCAATAATATTAAAAGCTTCAAAGCGCCGCCGCCGCACGTTGCGCCATCACCTTGACGAGGTGGGCGCGATACTCGCGCGGCGCATGCAGATCTTCGTTGAGATCGTCGGCGGCGACGACCAGCGCGTCGAGCGCGGCCGGGTTCATGTTCTTCGCCAGCGCCGCTTCGGCGTCCGGCCAGCGGAACACGCCGGGGCCGGCGCCGGTCACCGCCACGCGCACGCCGTTTGCGGTCCCGGCAATAAATACGCCTGCCATCGCATAACCGGATGCGGGATGCGGGAATTTCGCGTAGGCCGCGCGCCGCGGGATCGGAAAGCTCAACCGCACGACGATTTCGCCCGGCTCCAGCGCGGTCGCAAACATGCCCTGGAAGTAATCTTCCGCGGCAATCTCGCGCCGCGTCGTGATCACCGTCGCGCCGAGCGCCAGCACCGCGGCGGGGTAATCTGCAGCAGGATCGTTGTTGGCGACCGAGCCGCCCAGGGTGCCGAGATTGCGCACCTGCGGGTCGCCGATCAGGCCGGCGAGACGCGCCAGCGCCGGGATCGCTTTCTTCACAACACCGGATGTCGCAACGTCATGATGCTTCGTCGCCGCGCCGATGACGAGTTTTCCATCCCCTAGCTCGATGCCCGTCAATTCGCCAAGGCCGGCGATATCGACGAGAGGCGAGGGCTGCGCCAGCCGCGCCTTCATCGTCGGGATCAGCGTCATGCCGCCGGCGAGCAGTTTGGCATCGGGATTTGCGGCGAGCAGATCACCGGCCTCCTTGAGCGATTTCGCCTCGATGTAATGGAATGAATACACGCTTGCGCCCCTGATGTTTTACTTTCGCACGAATCGTGACTTCGCCGCCTGGATCGCGCCCCACACCCTGGCGGGCGTCAACGGCATGTCGAGATGATGGATGCCGAGCGGGCGCAGCGCATCGATCACGGCGTTGGTGAGCGCGGCGAGCGACGCGGTGCAGCCCGACTCGCCCATGCCCTTGACGCCGAGCGGGCTCACCTTGGAAGGCGTCGGATGCTCTTCCATCCTGATCTCGCGCACCAGGCCTGCGCGCGGCATGGTGTAATCGGCAAAACTGCCGGTCATGAGCTGTCCCGTGTTGCGGTCATAGACCACGTGCTCGCCGAACACCTGGCCCGCGCCCTGCACCACGCCGCCGTGCATCTGACCCTCGACGATGGCGTGGTTGATCACTCTGCCGCAATCGTCGACGGCGACGTAGGAGACGATCTCGGTCACGCCCGTTTCGGGATCGATTTCCACCTCGGCGATGTGGCAGCCGTTGGGAAACGTCGAACTGAAGCTGCCTTCCGCCGTGGCCGAAAACGCCTTGGCCCCGGCGAGGTCGCCGAGCGTAATCGCGCGCTGCGAATCGCGGGCGCGAAACGTGCCATTCGCATACTCGACCTGGGAAGGTTCGACGCCCAGATCGAGCGCGGCCAGCGTTTTGCCCTGCTCGATCAGCTTTTTCGCCGCGAGGTGGCACGCGCTGCCCGCCCCCACCGTGGAACGCGAGCCGCCCGTGTGGTTGCCGAACAGCGGTCTGTCCTCGTCGCCCTGCCGCAGGCGCACCCGTTCGGTCGGGATCCCGAGCGCCTCCGCCACGATCATCGCGAAAGTGGTCTCGTGCCCCTGCCCCTGCGAGTGCGACACCGAATAGACCGTCACCGCGCCGTCCGCGGCCACCTCGATCGCGACCTCGTCTTTCGGGAACAGCCCGGCGCCGGTGTTTTCGATCACCGTCGAGATGCCAATGCCGCGCAGCCTGCCCGCTGTTTCGGATTGCCGGCGGCGTTGCGCAAAACCTTTCCAGTCGGCCAGCTTCAAGGCTTTTTCCAGCAATCCCGGCAGGTCGGCGTTCTCGTAGATCGAACCGGTCGGCGTCTTGTACGGGAAGGCCTCGGGCGGAATGAAGTTGCGGCGTCGCAATTCCGCGGGATCGACGCCGATCTCGGCCGCCGCCTGGTTCACCAACCGTTCGATGACATAGGCGATGTCCGGGCGTCCCGCACCGCGGTAGGCCGCGACCGGATTGGTATTGGTGAGCACCGTGCGCCAGCGCCCGTACAGTGCCGGGATGCGATAGACGCCGGTCAGGCAGGTGCTCGGGTTGCGGATATGGCTCACCGGGCCGGTCGGCGTAAGATACGCGCCCATGTCGGCGATCCAGTCGAGCCGCAGGCCGAGAAACTTCCCGTCGCGGTCGAGCGCGAGCTCACCGGAAACAAAATTCGCGCGGCCGTGCGAATCGGTGAGGAAGCCTTCTGAACGCGTGGCGACCCATTTCACCGGGCGCCCGAGTTCCTTCGCCGCCAGCATCTGCGCGCAATACTCGGGATAGGCCAGGCTGCGCTGCCCGAATGCGCCGCCGACATCGCGCGCCACGACGCGGATTTTTTCTTCCGCAACACCGGTATACGCCGCGAGCTGCTTGCGCATCATGTTCACACCCTGCACATGGACATGCACGGTGTAGCTTCCCTCCCGCGCGTCGTACGCCACCAGGCAGGCGCGGGGCTCCATCGGGTTGGGCGCGACCCGCGTCACCGCGAGCTTGAGCCGCGTGACGTGCGCGGCCCGGGCAAACGCCGCAGCGGTCGCCGCGGCATCGCCCGCCTCGAACTCAAAAGGCAGATTGCCCGGCACGCTGTCGTGCAGCTGCGGCGCACCCGCAGCGAGGGCCTCTTCGGGGTCGATGACGACCGGCAGTTCCTCGTATTCGACTTCGATCAGCCCGGCCGCATCCTGCGCGATGAGCGCGGTTTCGGCGACCACCATCGCCACCGGCTCGCCGACGCAGCGCACGCGTTCATGCGCCAGCGCCGGCCGCGCCGGCACCCGCGCCTGCATACCGTCCTTGCCCTTGAAGGTCAGGATCGTCATCGGTCTGGTATGACCGGCAGCCACCGCATCGGCGCCCGTGAAAATGCGCATCACGCCGGGATGCTTGCGCGCGCTCCCGGCATTGATCGAGACGATTCTGGCGTGAGCGCGGTCGGAACGCAGGAAACAGGCGTGCAATTGGCCGGGCAGGTTCCAGTCGGAAGCGTACCTGCCGCTGCCGGTAACGAGCCGCAAGTCTTCCAGCCGCGATACATGCGTGCCCGCGACTTCCAGCAGATGATGGTCCATGGCGGGATCGGTGAGAATTAAAAGTTGTCCGCAGGCTTGCCGGCGACGTCGTCATTGCCGGGCAACCGCCTCCCCCTTCATCCCCGGTTCCCCGGCGACAAGCGGTTCGCGCAGATTATCGAGCAAGTGACGCCGGACGACAATGCACAGAGTCCACATGTTGCGCGGGCACACCGCGGCGCGCACAATAAGCCACGGCATACAAAACGGTCTCAACAATGAAAAAAGACACCCTGCTTGCTCACGCCGGTCGCGCCCCCGAAAAATACCAAGGCATGGTCAACACCCCGGTATTCCGCACTTCGACCGTGATTTTTCCCGATCTCGAGTCTTACGAAACGCGCACGCCCGACGACTACAAGTCGGTACGCTACGGGCGCCACGGCACGCCGACCACCTTCGCGCTGGAGGAGGCGGTGGCGAAAATGGAAGGCGGCCATCAGGCGGTGGCGGTGCCGTCGGGACTGGCCGCGATCACGGCAGCGCTCAGCGCCTTCGTGAAAACCGGCGACCACCTGCTCGTTTCCGATTCGGTTTATGCGCCGACGCGCCATTTCTGCGACGCGCGCCTGAAGCCCAACGGCATCGATGTTGAGTACTACGATCCGCTGATCGGCGCCGCCATCAAGGATCTGATCAGGCCCAGTACCCGGGCCGTGTTCTGCGAGGCGCCGGGCTCGCTCACGTTCGAAATGCAGGACATCCCGGCGATCGCCGCAGCCGCGCACGCACGCGGGCTGCCGGTGCTCGCCGACAATACCTGGGGCACGCCGTATTTCTTCCGCTCGTTCGAGCACGGCGTCGACGTGTCGATACACGCCGCGACCAAGTACATCGTCGGCCACTCCGACGTCATGATGGGCATCATCGTCACCAGCGAACAATACTGGCTGCCGGTACGCAGGGCTGTCGCCGATTTCGGTTTCAGCGTCAGCCCCGAGGACTGCTATCTCGCGCTGCGCGGCTTCCGCACCATCGGCGTGCGCATGAAGCAGCAGATGGCGAATGCCATCAGGATCGCGCAGTGGCTGCAGTCGCGGCCCGAAGTGCTGCGCGTGATCTACCCCGCGCTGGAAAGCGATCCGGGGCACACGATATGGAAGCGCGACTTCACCGGGGCAGCCTCGCTGTTCGGCTTCGTGCTCAAGCCGGCGAGCGACGGGGCCGTCAGCGACTTCGTCAACGCGCTCGAGCTCTTCGGCATCGGCTCGAGCTGGGGCGGCTACGAAAGCCTGGTTCAGGTCGCACGCATCGATAAATACCGCACCGCCACCCGCTGGAACCCCGGCGGCCCCACGCTCCGGCTGCATATCGGACTCGAAGACCCCGAAGATCTTATCGCCGACCTTGAGCAGGCGTTCGCAAGAATGAAACAGGCAGGCTGAGCATACAGCTATCGCCTCTCCCTTACCGCCTCTCTTAAATACTCACCGGCCTGCCGCCTCGGCCACGGTGAGAAAGGCGAGATCGCTCATCAGCCGTCGTGCCTGTCGGCGCAGAATACGTGCGCTGGCTCGTCGGCCGCATTGTGGCCGCGGACCTCACCAACCGGCTCAGGCAGCAGGTGATCATCGACAATCGTCCGGGCGCGGGCTCCATCGTCGGTCTGCAGATCGCCGCGCAGTCGCCGCCCGACGGCCACAACTTCATGCTCACCTCGACGGCGTACGGCCACCTGATCCAAAAGTCGAATGTCGATCTCGTAAAATCATTCGAGCCGGTCGTCCTGCTCGGCTTCGCCGACAGCGCTCTCGTTGTCAATCCCCACCTGCCCGTCAATTCGGTCAAGGAATTGATCGCGCTGGCGAAGAAGCGACCGGGCGAGCTGCTGTACTCTTCCTCGGGGATCGGCGGTTTCCCGCACATGAACACGGAGCTTTTCAAACTCATGACCGGGGTCAACATTGTCCATGTGCCGTTCAAGGGCGGCGGACCGGCAATCGCCGACACCGTCGCCGGCAACACCCAGATCCACCTGGGCTCGCTCCCCACCGTGATATCGCACATCCGCGCCGGCAAGCTCAAGGCGCTCGCCGTCGGCGGCGCTAAACGCAACCCCGCGCTGCCCAGTCTGCCGACAATCAGCGAAGCCGGCGTGCCGGGTTACCAGACCTACATCTGGTACGGCCTGTTCGCGCCCTGCGGCACGCCCGCCGACCTCGTTTCGCGCATGCACGCGGCCATGAATACTTCCCTCGACAATCCGGACGTGGTGCAAAAAATGGCTGCACAGGGGGCGGATGTCCAAAAGATGAGTTCGGCCCAGTTCGGAAAGCTCATGCAATCCGAAACCGTCAAGTGGCAGGACGTCATCACGCGGGCTGGTATCAAGGGCGAATGATCCGCCGCCCCCCATGCAAACGCGATCCAGATACAGGGACTGATCGCGCACGCCGCAGCGGAGCGCCGCGTCTACGTCGTGACCGTGAGTCCGCCGCCGGAATTCGCCCACATCCGACCCCCAGCGTCGGACAATTACTCAGCTTGTACAGCCTGCCTTATATTAATGAGGAATCCCATGCCGACGAACAGTACCGATAGTGCGAGAACTGCGTACCAATCGTAGAGGGGATACAGCAAGCCGGCAATCCCGGCACCGGCCGTTCCGCCCAGAAAGTAGCAGATCATATAAATGCTCATGGCATGTTCTTTCCGCTTGGCACGGGAAGCGGTTTGCTGGCTGACAGTCGTGTGAATGCCAAAAATCGCGAAGTTCAGACATGCGATGCCAAGGAGGACGCTAATGAAAGACTCCACGGCTAGCGCCATTGCGGCGGCGGCCGCAAGGAGATACATCACAGAAACAACAACATAGACACCGCGACGCTGAGCAATACCGGGCATGATTTGTGACGCTACCACCCCCGTCACGCCGATCGCAAATACCAGCCCGATCTCAAAGTCGTCCAGCCCATAGGCGCTAGCGAGTACAAAACCAAGCGTGTTGTAAATGGCCGCGAAAGCGGCAAAGAACATAAAGGCCGTCACCGCACCATATCTCGTGCTTCGGCTGGTTGTCTCCCGGAGGAGGTCAAGCGGGCTGTTGCTCTGGTCGGTTTGTCGATCTTCGGGGAAAACGGCAGCGGCGGCCATGGCGACGAGGCCGGTCACGAGTAATAAGGAGACATGAAGCTCCCGCACACCCAGATAGTACGCGCCGATTCCGCCGAAGACCCGCGCTAACGTCGCACCGAAGAGGAGCCCCGCAACAAATATCGCGTGTACCCTTTGTGGGCACTCGTAAATCCTGTTCACGTACGCCATCCCGATGGCTGGAATACCGGCTGCCAGCAGGCCTTGCAACATTCGTGCAAACAAGAAGCTGGCGTAGGTATCGACGGGTATGAGCGCCACTACCCCCAGTGCGATACCCGACGATATCATTACGCGTTTCGCACCGAATCGCGTCGCTAGCCACCCGCAGAAGACGAGCGACACGCTGTAACTCATACTCGCGACCGTATATGCCGCGCTTGCCTCCCGAGCGGAAACATTGAAGAGTGACGCGATGCTGGCCACGATGGGCTGGGTGTAATAAATGTTCACCACAGCACAAATCGCGAGCAAAAACAGGACGACAACAATGTAGGGCTGTACCGGCACCATTACGTTCTGTTCGTTGTTGATCGGTACAAGCGTTCAGCTCCCGGCAATCTGTCCGTCCGCACGCAGACGTGTGATATTTTACGTTCCTGATGCGACCATTCACTACTGCACAGAACAGAAGAGAGCGGCACAGCCCGAAGTATGTTACCAAGGCCGTGCCGCCGACTGCTTAATGGCTCGAAGAAGGTGTGGTGCCCTTTGATTCGGAGAGCAAACAGTCCCAATATCGCACGTGGCGGTCTATCTCCGACTTCATTATCGAAACCGTCTCATTGAAACTCCTGTGTCCAATAAGAATCTCCGCGATAATTGGGCGCACGCTTCCGCGGAAGTGCTTTACCTCTAGGCGTTCATGAAGCGTAAGCGTCCGGCGAAGGCCCTCTTTTCGGCCGCGGAGTAGGTGTTCAGGATAGGCGGTTTGCGGAGGCCGCAT
>JAIESJ010000179.1 GCA_019746155.1 Burkholderiales bacterium | reverse complement strand
AACTCGATGCTGCACTTGGCCGCGTCGACTTGCGCGATGGTGCACGGCGCGTCTTTCTGGCGGTAACGCGTTTTCGCGCCGTAAACCCATTGGCAGTGCGGTGCCGCGCCGCTGATCCAGCTCAGATCAATCGCAGTCAGGCGGTCCGAAAACAGCGCCGGATGGTCGTGTCCCTGCACCACGATCAGGCGGTTGTGTTCGAGGTCCTTGCCCGCGACGTACCAGGCTTCATTCTCGCCGCGGCAGCCGTTCTCGCCTTTCGGGTGACGCCGGCCGCCGATGCCCAGTCCCTGCCGCTGGCCGAGCGTGTAATACATGAGGCCCATATGGCGGCCCACCACTTCGCCTTCCGGGGTGCAGATATCCCCGGGACGGGTGGGCAGGTAGCGGTTGAGAAATTCCCGGAACGGCCGCTCGCCGATAAAACAGATGCCCGTGCTGTCTTTCTTGTCATGGTTCGGCAGGCCTTCCTTGCGCGCGATCTCGCGCACTTCGCGCTTGTAGAGCCCGCCCAGCGGAAACAGTGCCCTGGAAAGCTGCCGCTGGTCAAGCCGGTACAGAAAGTAGCTCTGGTCCTTGGTGCCGTCTTCGGCCTTGAGCAGTTGGTACAGACCGTCGACTTCGCGTATCTGAGCATAGTGACCGGTGGCGATGCGATCGGCGCCGAGCGCCAGCGCGTGATCGAGAAAGGCCTTGAATTTTATTTCGGCATTGCACAGCACATCGGGATTGGGCGTGCGTCCGGCCTGGTATTCGCGCAGGAATTCGCTGAACACGCGCTCTTTGTACTCGGCGGAGAAATTGACGGCGTCGATTTCGATGCCGATCCGGTCGGCGACTGCGACGGCATCGATCAGGTCCTGGCGCGAAGTGCAGTATTCGTCCGTGTCGTCATCCTCCCAGTTCTTCATGAACAGGCCGGTCACCTCGTAACCCTGGCGCTTGAGAAGCAGCGCGGCGACCGAGGAATCGACGCCGCCCGACATGCCGACGACCACGCGTTTTCCAGCCATTCTCAGCTCAGCCTTCGGTGCGATAGTGGGTGATCAGATCCAGCGGATAGCGCTTGCCGGTAAGATAATCGTCGACACAACGCGTGACCAGCGGCGTGCGCAGACGTGCGCTGTGGCGGTGGAGTTCTTCGGGCGTCAGCCACGTCGCGCGAATGATGCCTTTATCCAGCACGCGGGCGGCATCGTGGCCGGTTATCTTGCCGGTGAAGGCAAAGCGCAGATAGGTCGTGTCCCGGGGGGCATGGTGATACTGATAAACGCCCAGCAGCGCAGTCGGCAGGAACGCATAAGCTGTTTCTTCGAGGGTTTCGCGAGTGGCGCCCTCGATCAAGGATTCGCCCGGCTCAAGATGGCCCGCCGGCTGATTGAACATGGGCCCGAGATCGGTGTGCTCTTCAACCAGCAGGAAACGGCCGTCGTGCTCAAGCACGGCGGCAACGGTCACATTCGGCTTCCAGATCGGATTTTCTGCGGACATGTGATTATTGTACCCTGCGCGGGCGTTGGCCCGGGGCAAGGCGATTGGACTACGGGAGGCAGGCCAGGTTCAAACAAAAAGGGCAGGGGGTGACCCTGCCCTTTCAGCGGATGGAATCCGGTTACTTCTTGTCTTCTTTCTTCTTGTCTTGTTTCTTTTCGGTCTTCTTCTCTTCCTTCTTCTCCGCGGCGATCGCCGACACGGTAGTCAGGGCGAACATACCTGCGAAAATTGCAGCGAGCAGCTTCTTCATTGCATCTCCTCCACTTGGGTTAAGGTCGATTATTCCCGGCGCCTGCTGGTGCCGGAAGCTCAAGCGAGCGGGAGTAGCCTAGCCGAAAAACATGCCATTGGCAATTCCGGGAGGCGGACGGCGGGGTCAGCTGGTTCCGGGAAATCCGCCGTGCCGGGGCATCTGCCGGATGGCTCAAATAAAAAAGGCAGGGTTTTCGACCCTGCCTTTTTTCGAGAGAGAGAAGGAAGGATTACTTCTTTTCTTCTTTCTTTTCTTCTTTCTTGGCTTCTTTTTTGGCGTCTTTCTTCGCTTCTTTCTTTTCTTCTTTCTTTTCAGCAGCGAACGCGACCGGGGTAATGGTCACGGCGGCGAAGACGGCGGCCAACAGCATCGACAGAAGTTTGCTCATGATATTTCCTCTTGATGAGTTTTGACAGAATTGATTTACAACAAAACGACCGTTTCAACCAGTCAACGCCATTAACGGATGTTCGTAAAATCGGTTGACAGCGTTCGCGGGCATGAAAAAATGCTTAACGGGCCGCGCGTTTTCTGAAAACATATTGATATAAAACAATATGTTACAAAAAATACGGGAATTCCCCGCTTTTTTTGGGCGCTCCGGGAAAAAGCTTATTTGGTTGCCGCCGGGGCGGGGGCATTAGCTTTTTTGGCTTTCTTTGCCTTTTTGGCTTTCTTCACTTTTTTTTCCTTCTTGGCCTTTTTCTCGGCTTTGGGGGCCGCGGCTTTCGGCGCATCGGCCGGAGCGGGCGCTTGAGCGGCCGCGGATAAGGTCATCGTGGCGAATACCGCAGCGATCAGGGCGGACATCAACTTGCTCATGGGACTTTCCTTTCGGGTAAGTTAAGGATTAACCGTTGATCCGGCATGTAATGTAACTTGCCGGCGTCATGAAGGTTAACGTTGGTGTCTGCCGGCGGTTGACCGCCGTGGTGGTCCGGCACGCCGTCGCCCCCTCCCGCCAGACCGCCCGCCGGACAGGTTTACCGGCAGTTCCTGCCATTCCCCGGGTTTGAGGCCAGCTATCGTCCAGTCCCCGACCTGATAACGGATCAGGCGCAGCGTAGGAAAGCCTGCCGCCGCAGTCATGCGCCGCACTTGCCGGTTCCTGCCTTCCTGGAGAATGATTTCGAGCCAGGCGGTCGGGATGTGTTTGCGAAAGCGCACCGGCGGCACGCGCGGCCATAACCAGCCGGGAGGGGCCACAAGCCGCGCCTGGGCAGGACGCGTCCTGAACCCGCCCAGAACGATGCCGGAACGGATCTGTTGCAGTGCAGCGGCGGTCGGCACGCCTTCGACCTCGGCGAAATAGGTTTTCGGCAGCTTGTGGCGCGGGTCGGTGATGCGGTGCTGGAGTGCGCCGTCGGCCGTGAGCACCACCAGTCCCTCGCTGTCGGCATCGAGCCGGCCGGCCGGGTAGACATCGCGGTGCGGCAAGTAATCCTTGAGCGTGCGCGCCGGACTCGGCGGGGCGGAGCCCATGGGGCGGGCAGGCGCGCGGGCAGCCGAGGCGATGTCTTGTGAGTTTGCGAAATCGGATCGGAGGCTGCGCGCCGGACTCGGCGGGGCGGAGCCCATGGGGCGGGCAGGCGCGCGGGCAGCCGACATGGCAACTTCTGAATCTGGGACGCCGGATCGGAGGCTGCGCTGGTTGTCCGCTGCGCTGAACTGGCAGAGCACGCCGTAGGGTTTGTTGAACAGTATGATCCGTGCCATAGATTCCGGCAGTGTACGCAAAAACGCCCCCTGAGGTAGGGGGCGTCAGGTAAAAAAAATCGCGACCGGTTAAGCTGTGACCGGTGTCTTCAGATCACGGGTCAGCCATTCATAGCCGGGCAGCGTGAGGAATTCGACGTAGTCGTCACTGGTGGTGATCTGGTCAAACAGTTTTGCCGCTTCCTCGTATTTTCCGGATTTCCAGCCGTTTTCGCCGAGCAGCGTCCTGACCTTGGCGAGCTCTTCCGGCAGGAGCTTCTTGAATAACTCATCGGTGACTTTGCGGCCGTCGTCAAGCACGCCTTTGGGGCTGCGGATCCATTGCCAGATCTGCGAGCGCGAGATTTCCGCGGTCGCTGCGTCTTCCATCAGGTTGTAGACGGGCACGCAGCCGCTGCCGGCCAGCCATGAACCGATGTACTGGATGCCGACGCTGATGTTGTTCCTGAGGCCGGCTTCGGTGATCGGCTTCTCGGGCTGGAAATCGAGCAGGTCCCTGGCCGTGACGTTGATGTCGTCGCGTTTCTTGTGGATCTGGTTGGGCGTGGGCATGTGCTCGTCGAACACCGCCTTGGCGATTTCCACCAATCCCGGGTGGGCAACCCAGGTGCCGTCGCAGCCGTCGGTTGCTTCGCGCAGTTTGTCGGCGCGCACTTTCTCGAGCGCCGCCTGGTTTGCCGCCGCATCATTCTTGATCGGAATCTGTGCCGCCATGCCGCCCATCGCGAAGGTGTTGCGCTTGTGGCAGGTCTTGACGAGCAGCAGGGCATAAGCCCGCATGAAAGGCGCGGTCATCGTCACTTGTGCGCGGTCAGCGAGGCAGAAATCCTTGTTGGCGCGGAATTTCTTGATGCAGCTGAAGATATAGTCCCAGCGGCCTATGTTCAGTCCCGAGGAATGCTCCCTGAGTTCATAGAGGATTTCTTCCATTTCGAACGCGGCAAGCACGGTCTCGATCAGGACTGTGCTCTTGATCGTGCCCTGCGGCACGCCGAGCTCGCGCTGTGATGCGACGAAAATCTCGTTCCACAACCGTGCCTCAAGATGGCTTTCCATTTTCGGCAGATAAAAGTACGGGCCGGTGCTTTTTGCAAGCAGCGCCTTCGCGTTATGGAAGAAATAAAGCGCGAAATCGAAAATGGCGCCCGATACCGGCTCGCCGTCGATCAGCACATGCTTTTCCATCAAGTGCCAGCCACGGGGGCGCACCAGCAGGGTGGCGATTTTGTCGTTCAGGGCATAATTCCTGCCATCGGGGCCTGCAAACGTGATGGTGCGGTTGACCGCGTCGCGCAGGTTGATCTGGCCCTCGATCATGTTTTCCCAGGTCGGCGTGTTGGAGTCCTCGAAATCGGCCATGAACACGTTGGCGCCGCAATTGAGGGCATTGATCACCATCTTGCGGTCCGTCGGGCCGGTGATTTCGACGCGACGGTCCTGCAGATCACGTGGCACCGGTGCAACGGTCCAGTCGCCTTCGCGAATATTTCTGGTTTCCGGCAGGAAGTCAGGCAGTTTACCCGCATCGAACTCGGCTTGACGTTTGGCGCGCAGCGCCATCAGTTCGCGGCGGCGTGCTTCGAATTTGCGCGAAAGCTTGGCAACAAAAGTCAGCGCCTGCGGGGTCAGGATTTCGGCGAATTGAGGCGTCATTTTGCCGAGAATTTCCACGCCGTCGGGACAGGAAAGATTTCGGTTCATCATTGGTTTCCAGTTATGTCGTTGATTTATTGGGGATGATGGCATTTATTTGCACATTGTGAAAATCAATGCCGCAATCCGTGTTGCAATGCATTATACGCGAGTCAAACACCCCGCAACGCAGTATTTTTTATGTCGCCGAGAGCTGCGCCTTATCGCGGCTGTAGAATTGCGCTTCTTCGGTCGAACCGGTCAGCGCGGTCACCGACGAACGTCCGCCTTGGATGACCTGAGTGACCGCGTCGAAATAGCTAGTGCCCACTTCGCGCTGGTGTTTGGTGGCGGTGTAGCCCAGCTTCTCGGCCGCGAACTCGGCTTCCTGCAACCGCACATAGGCCGACATGCCCTCCCGGGCGTAGCCGTGCGCCAGTTCATACATGCCGTAGTTGAGCGAGTGAAAGCCCGCCAGCGTGATGAACTGGAACTTGTAGCCCATGGCGCCCAGCTCGCGCTGGAATTTGGCGATGGTCGCTGCGTCGAGATGGCGCTTCCAGTTAAACGACGGCGAGCAGTTATAGGCGAGCATCTTGCCGGGGTAGACCTGGTGGATCGCTTCGGCAAACCGGCGCGCGAACGTGAGGTCCGGCGTGCCCGTTTCGCACCACACGAGGTCGGCGTACGGCGCATAGGCAAGCCCGCGCGCGACCGCCTGCTCGAGGCCGTTTTTCACCCGGAAAAAACCCTCGGGCGTACGCTCGCCAGTCAGGAACGGCTTGTCGTTCTCGTCGATGTCACTGGTGATGAGGTTGGCCGCCTCGGCGTCGGTGCGCGCGAGCAGGAGGGTCGGCACGCCCAACACGTCGGCCGCGAGCCTGGCCGCAACCAGTTTCTGGATTGCTTCCTGGGTCGGCACCAGGACCTTGCCGCCCATATGGCCGCACTTTTTGACCGAGGCGAGCTGGTCCTCGAAATGTACACCGGCGGCGCCGGCCTCGATCATCGCCTTCATCAGTTCGAAGGCGTTCAGCACCCCGCCGAAACCGGCCTCGGCGTCGGCCACGATCGGCGCGAACCAGTCGATGTCGTCGTCGCCTTCGGCGTGGTGCAGCTGATCGGCGCGCGCCAGCGCGTTGTTGATCTTGCGGATCACGCTGGGCACGCTGGAGACCGGATAGAGCGATTGATCGGGATACATCTGGAACGCGTCGTTGGCATCGGCCGCGACCTGCCAGCCCGAGAGGTAAATCGCTTTCAATCCGGCCTTGACCTGCTGCATCGCCTGGTTGCCGGTGAGCGCGCCGAGCGTGTGAACGTAGGGCTGAGTGTTAAGCAGGAGCCACAGTTTCTCGGCGCCGCGGCGGGCGAGTGTGTGCTCGATCTGCAGCGAGCCGCGCAGCCGGCAGACATCCTCGGCCGAGTAATCGCGCCGGATGCCATTCCAGCGCGGATTCTGCGCCCACTCGTGGTTGATGGTAGCGATTGCGTCTTGACGGTTCATGCCAGCCTCTCCTTTAGCGACGGTTGGTTTGGGAGAGCGGGGCGGGGACGCCCATCCGATCTCCAGTTCGTGGCGCAGCAGGCACAGGTCTCGCAGGTAGCGGACTTGTGCAGCACACCACGGCCACTTCGGCCGGGTCCGGCATTGCCGGGCGCCAGTCACGCGGCGGCCAGAGATCGTCTGGCAGACCAGTCAGGACCGGGACGGGGATGGTCGTTGAGCCCTGGGCGTCGGCACCACGGTGGCGGCGCGCGACGTTGTGATCTGAAATTCAGTATAGCAATAAAATAGTGCAATGCAACATCTTTTTGCTTCGCACAAACTCATATAGATGATATATCTTTCTATAATGACCTTTCAGATTTGCCGCGCGGCTAATGGGCGGAAGCTGGCCGAAGCGCTCCGGTGGTCATGTCACAGTTTGTGCCCCCGGCCATCCCGGAACCGGCGGGCGCCCAAAGCAGGGGAAGGACGTCTGCTATAATCACGGTCTTTTTGCAGGACCGGACTGCTGGGTTTCGACATGCCCGCGGCCAATGTGTCCGGAAAATCAAATCCCGATACCTGAACAGGAGCAGGCAGTGGCAAAAATCAAGGTAAAAACCCCCGTTGTGGAGATGGACGGCGACGAGATGACGCGGATCATCTGGCAGAAAATCCGTGAAAAGCTCATCCTGCCTTACCTCGACATCGATCTGAAATACTACGATCTCGGTATCCACAGCCGCGATGCGACCAAAGACCAGGTAACCGTCGATTCGGCCAACGCGACCAGGCAATACGGGGTTGCGGTCAAATGCGCGACTATTACCCACGACGAAGCTCGTATCAAGGAGTTCGGTTCACCGAAGATGTTGCCGTCCCCGAATGGCACGATCCGCAACATTCTGGACGGCACGATTTTCCGCGAGCCCATCATCTGCAGGAACGTGCCGCGCATCGTGTCCCACTGGGACAAGCCCGTTGTCATTGCGCGCCACGGTTTCGGCGACCAGTACAAGGCTTCCGAGATCAAGCACGATGGCCCGGGCACCATCAAGCTCACCTTTATCCCTGCCGACGGCTCGGCGCCAGTCGAGCGCGAGGTTTACAAGGCACCAGGCGCCGGGGTGACGATGGCGATGTACAACCAGGACGAATCGATCCGCGGTTTTGCACGTGCCTGCTTCAACTATGCGCTTGCGCGCAACTATCCGGTTTACCTCTCGACCAAGAACACCATCCTCAAGGTCTACGACGGCCGCTTCAAGATGATTTTCGAGGAGGTGTACGGGAAGGAGTTCAAAAAGCAGTTCGATGCGGCGAAACTCACTTTCGAGCACCGCCTGATCGACGACATGGTTGCTTCGAGTCTGAAATGGAGCGGGGGCTATCTCTGGGCGTGCAAAAATTACGACGGCGATGTGCAATCGGACACCCTGGCCCAGGGCTATGGCTCGCTGGGTCTCATGACCTCGGTATTGACGACGCCGGACGGCAAAACCGTTGAGGCGGAAGCCGCGCACGGCACCGTGACGCGCCACTACCGCCTGCATCAGCAGGGCAAACCCACCTCGACCAACCCGATTGCCTCGATATTCGCATGGACGCGCGGCCTGCAGTTCCGCGGCAAGATGGACAACACGCCCGACGTGGTGAATTTCGCGCTGACCCTGGAAAAAGTCTGCGTTGATGTCGTGGAATCGGGCAAGATGACCAAGGATCTCGCGATACTGATCCGGCCCGATCACCCGTTCCTGACGACCGATGAGTTCATGGACGCGATCGATGCCGAGCTCCAGCGCCGCATGCGCTGAGCGCGCGGGGGCTGCCGGCTTCCGCCCCCGTTGACCGCCGCGCTGTCCAGACCGGGTGCCGCAGAGCACCTCTTCCGCCCGGCGGAAACGCGACGCAGAAGGCAAAAAGCCCGCCTGACTGGGAAGGTCGTGCGGGCTTTTTTAATGCGGGACTACGCTCACCGGTCTGACCCGGCAACGCGCTCAGGAAACGGCTTGGATGTTTGACGCCTGCTTGCCTTTGGGACCTTGGGTGACTTCGAACGACACTTTCTGGCCTTCCTTGAGTGTTTTGAATCCGCCCATCTGGATTGCCGAAAAATGCGCGAACAAATCCTCACTGCCGTCGTCCGGCGTGATGAAACCATAGCCTTTCGCGTCATTGAACCATTTCACAGTGCCTGTTGCCATATACCCTACCTTCATCAAAAAAGCGGGCGGTAATCCCCGCAAACTGTTTGAGTTTCAAGGATCGCATACGGCCAAACCGGTACTGCGAAAGAGCTTGAAGCCAAACACCCGATTCGCTTTCTAGGCTATTTGGCCGAGGAAGTCAAGTATACTGCAGAAAAGGGGGGTTATTCTCCACTTGAAAATTTCCGGATTATGGTGAAAATAGCAATTGGCGAGCGGGATTAAGCGGTTTCCGGCATGGCAACCAGGCAGCGTGAAGACACGGTACTCGAGGCGAAGAAAAGCAGGGTAAAGTCGCCTCCGATGTTCAAAGTGCTACTATTGAACGATGATTACACGCCGATGGACTTCGTCGTTGTTGTGCTGCAAAAATTTTTTGCTTTGAGCCGGGAAAAAGCCACCCAGATCATGCTCAAGGTGCACCGTGAAGGAATCGGGGTGTGCGGCGTATACCCCAGGGACGTCGCGGCGACCAAGGTGGAGCAGGTTAAATCGTACGCCAAACAGCATCAACATCCGTTACAGTGTGTGATGGAAGAAAACTGAGATGATCGCGCAGGAACTGGAAGTCAGCTTACACATGGCCTTCATGGAGGCGCGGCAGAAGCGTCATGAGTTCATTACCGTGGAGCATCTGCTGCTCGCATTGCTCGACAATCCGTCGGCATCCGAGGTGCTGCGCGCCTGCGCCGCCGACATCGATGATTTGAGGAAGCTTCTCTCCGATTTTGTGACCGAGCACACGCCAATCCTGGCCGGTGATGACGTCGACACCCAGCCCACGCTCGGCTTCCAGCGCGTGATCCAGCGCGCCATCCTGCACGTGCAGTCCTCGGGCAAGAAGGAGGTTACCGGGGCCAATGTCCTGGTTGCGATCTTCGGCGAGAAGGATTCCCATGCGGTCTATTTCCTGCACCAGAAGGGCGTGACCCGGCTCGACGTCGTGAACTTCATTTCGCACGGCATCAGCAAGGTGCCGCAGGCCGCGCCGTCGAAGAGCGAGGCCGATGCCGAAGGCGAGCACGAGGCCCAGCCCGGCGGCGCGCTCGAGAGCTATACCCTCAATCTCAATGCCCTGGCGCTGTCGGGCAAGATCGACCCGCTGATCGGCCGCGATCGCGAGCTCCAGCGCGTGGTCCAGACGCTGTGCCGGCGGCGCAAGAATAACCCGCTGCTGGTCGGGGAAGCCGGCGTAGGCAAGACCGCGATCGCCGAGGGGCTGGCGCGGCGCATCGTCGAAGGCGATGTGCCCGAGATCCTCGGGCGCTGCAATGTCTATGCGCTCGACATGGGGGCATTGCTTGCGGGCACCAAATATCGCGGCGACTTCGAGCAGCGCCTGAAGGCGGTGCTGAAGCAGCTGGTCGACAACCCGAATGCCATCCTGTTCATCGACGAGATCCATACCCTGATCGGGGCGGGCGCGGCTTCCGGCGGCACGCTCGATGCGTCCAATCTGCTGAAGCCGGCACTTTCCAGCGGGCAGCTGAAATGCATCGGCGCCACCACCTACAACGAATACCGTGGCGTGTTCGAAAAGGATCATGCGCTGTCGCGCCGCTTCCAGAAAATCGACGTCGTCGAGCCGACAGTCGAAGAGACGGTCTTGATTCTGCGGGGCCTCAAGTCGCGCTTCGAGGAGCATCACGGCGTCAAGTACGTTGCCGCTGCGCTGACCGCGGCGGCCGAACTCTCCGCGCGCTTCATCAACGACCGGCACCTGCCTGACAAGGCGATCGACGTCATCGATGAGGCGGGCGCGGCTCAGCGCATCCAGCCCAAGTCGCGCCAGAAGAAGGTCATCGGCAAGCACGAGATCGAGGAAATCATCGCCAAGATCACGCGCATTCCGGCGCAGACGGTGTCGGCCGACGATCGCAATTCGCTCAAGAACCTCGCCCGCGACCTGAAAGCGGTGGTTTTCGGCCAGGACAAGGCAATCGACGCCTTGTCGGCGGCAATCAAGATGGCCCGAAGCGGTCTCGGCAATCCGCAGAAGCCGATCGGCTGCTTCCTGTTTTCCGGCCCGACCGGCGTCGGCAAGACCGAGGTCGCGCGCCAGCTTGCCTACACCATGGGGGTCGAGCTGATCCGCTTCGACATGTCGGAATACATGGAGCGGCACGCGGTGTCGCGTCTCATCGGCGCGCCGCCCGGGTATATCGGCTTCGACCAGGGGGGACTGCTCACCGAAGCCGTCACCAAGCACCCGTACTCGGTGCTGCTGCTGGACGAAATCGAGAAAGCGCATCCCGATATCTTCAACATTCTGCTGCAAGTGATGGATCACGGCACGCTCACCGACAACAACGGGCGCAAGGCGGACTTTCGCAACGTGGTGCTTATCATGACCACCAATGCCGGCGCGTCCGAGCTGTCCAAGACCTCGATGGGCTTCACGCCGAGCAAGCAGACCGGCGACGAGATGGCCGAAATCAAGCGCCAGTTCACGCCTGAGTTCCGCAACCGGCTGGATGCGATCATTTCGTTCGCGGCGCTCGACCGCGAGATCATCCTGCGCGTGGTCGACAAATTCCTGATGCAGCTCGAGGAGCAACTCCACGAGAAGAAAGTGGATATCACTTTCACGTCTGCGCTCAAGGACTATCTGGCCAGGACGGGCTTCGACCCGTTGATGGGTGCGCGTCCGATGGCACGGCTGATCCAGGACACGATCCGAAGCGCCCTTGCCGACGAACTGCTGTTCGGGCGGCTCGCCAATGGCGGCAAGGTTACCGTCGATATCGACGACAGCGGAAAAGTACGGCTGGTGTTCGCCGAGGAACCGGCGAGCGTTGTCTAGGAGCCTGTCGGACTTGGGTGCGACAGGCTGCTGGCCCCGGTTGTTTCACTGACAGCGGCCCGCGACAGGGCGCAATCATGCTTGGAGGCCAGGACTTGTCATCCAGACCCGCCACGAACCGTTTCCTGTCCGCCTGACTCGGATCAAACATGCTGTGCGGGCAGCGGCATGACGGTGTTGCAGAAGCTTTTCAAAGAAGGAGGAGCGCATGAACCCGACACCGAACAGCGTTGTACTTGCCTTGGTCATCGCGGGGGGCCATATTGCGTTACCTGCGATAGCAGCCGATGCAACCCACGCCCGAAGTCTGGCGGCAACGTGTTTCACCTGTCACGGCACCGACGGCAGGAGCGTCGGCGGCGTGCCGCCCAGCATTGCCGGGCAGGACAAGAACTACCTGCTGCAGCAGATGCAGGATTTCAAAGCCGGCAAGCGTCCGGCGACCATCATGCATCAGCATGCCAAGGGCTATACCGACGAGCAGCTTGAACTGATTGCCGGCTATTTCGCATCGGTCGAACCCGGAGCGGCGGCGCCGGCCCCGCGCGCGGGTTACTAGGAGGCGGCCATGGCGATTACCAGACGTGAGTTCATCAAATGGGCTTCTGCCACCGCCGGCGTCACCGCCATGGCGGGTTGCGCAACGACTGGCGGGGGCGGGGCGGGACGCGTGGTCGTGATCGGCGGCGGCTACGGCGGCGCCACCACGGCAAAGTACGTGAAGAGGTGGGCGCCCGACATCGATGTCGCTGTTGTGGAGCGTAATAGCGAGTTTATCTCCTGCCCGATCAGCAACCTGGTGCTCGGGGGCAACGCCCGGATGCAGGACATCATCATGGGTTATGACGGACTGCGCAATCGCGAGATACGCGTAATCCAGGCAGAAGCAGTCGCAATCGATGCGGCCAGGCGGGAAGTGCGGCTCGCCGACGGCTCGACGCTGGGCTATGACCGGGTGGTGGTCTCGCCGGGGATCGATTTCATGTACGATCAGATACCGGGGCTCAAGAGCGCCGATGCGCAAAACCGCATTCTGCATGCCTGGAAAGCCGGCCCGCAGACGGTGGCGCTCAGGAAGCAGCTCGAAGCCATGCCCGACGGCGGCGTCTATGTGCTGCATATCCCGATGGCGCCGTACCGCTGTCCGCCCGGGCCGTATGAGCGGATATGCCAGATCGCGGATTATTTCAAGAAGGCCAAGCCCAGGTCCAAGATCATCGTGCTCGATTCCAATCCGGACCTCGTGTCCAAGAAAGGTCTGTTCCTCGCCGCGTGGGACGGGCTGTACAAAGGCATGATCGACTATCGCCCCAACAGCGAGCTGCTGGACGTCGACGTCAAGGGCATGGCAGTCAAGCTGCAGTTCGACAGCGTCAAGGGCGATGTGTTGAACGTCGTGCCGCCGCACCGCGCCGGTGACATCGCGCTGAAGACCGGGCTCATCACGACCAACCAGCGCTGGTGCGGCGTCGACTGGCTGACCTGCGAATCGCTCGCGGTCAAGGGCGTACACGTGCTCGGTGACGCCACGCTGTCGGCGCCGGCCATGCCGAAATCCGCAAGTATGGCGAACCAGCAGGCCAAGGTGTGCGCCGCGGCGGTGATTGCCCTGATCAAGGGCCAGCCGGTCAATGACCAGCCGATGCTGATGAACACCTGCTACAGTTTCGTCAGCGGCCAGAGCGCGATGCACGTCGCATCGGTGCATCATTACGATACCGGGCAGAAGACCTTCGTGCCGGTGAAGGGGGCGGGAGGGGTGTCTGCGCAGGCGAGCGGGGAGGAAGCCAACTACGCCTGGGGGTGGGCGAAGAACATCTGGGCGGAAGCGCTCGCCTAGGAATTTGTCGGACTGAGCCCGACCCACTCCTGAAATGAAAAAAACCAAAGAACGAGGCGGAAAGAACGCCATGAAAGCGACGTTGGTTCCGGCCCACACGGCGTTGCGACACGCAAAGCTTCTTGCTTAAGCAGCCTGGCGCCGCAGCGTCGATCAACGGTGATCCGTTAACACTAGCGCGATCGCGGCTCGGGGCGCACCAGCCAGAACGTAGCCAGCACGACAAGCGCGAACAACACATGGATGGCGGTGAACACCCATTCGGGAAAGCTGTAAAAGAGCACGCGGTGAATCCAGCGCGCGATGAAGCTCATCTCGCTGCGCGTGCCGCGCAACGCGTCCTCCCACACCGTGAGCGGGCACCAAATTCCCGCCAGCGATTCGGCAGCCACGAACACGATGGCGGCAAGATGCGCGATGCGGAACCGGAAATTGCGCACCCAGCGCCAGCTTAAGGCTGCGCCGACCCAGATCAGTGCCAGTCCGCCGACCACGAACAGCACGAAGGCGAAGTGAACAATCAGAATCAGGTCGGCGAGCAGGGTATTCATGGTGTGGATGCCAATTAGGGCGAGCAACCCCCAGCCTGCACGCTGAATGCTACGTGCCGCTTCTCGCAACGGGTCGCGAGGGATCGGAGCACCACTCGCTCCACGAGCCGGGATAGAG
The DNA here is from genome assembly GCA_019746155.1 of Burkholderiales bacterium. Classification (GTDB taxonomy): domain Bacteria; phylum Pseudomonadota; class Gammaproteobacteria; order Burkholderiales; family SG8-41; genus CAKKQX01. Next base: position 3,334 of record JAIESJ010000179.1, on the reverse strand, counting down.
ACGCGAGCCGGGAAGACCGGCGATTTCCATCGCCAGCAGGTTGTGGCAGGCGGTGACTCCGGAGCCGCACTGGTGCACGATGTTTCCCGGCCGGCGCATGCCGAGCAGGTCGGAGAATTCCCGTCGCAGTTCGGCAGCGGGCTTGAAACGCCCCGTCGTGTCGAGATTGTTCTTGAAGAAGCGGTTGGCTGCGCCGGGGATATGGCCGCCGACGGGATCCAGCGTTTCATTTTCGCCGCGGAAACGTTCCGCGCTGCGCGCGTCGAGCACGCCAATCTCCGCCTGGTTCAAATGAGCCGCAACGTAGTCGGCGTCTACCGCCAGCCGAGGCATCGCGCGGGCGGCAAACGTCGCGGGCTTGATTGCCGGCTGATCGGCAGTCACCGGATGACCGGCCTCTTTCCAGGCGTCCCAGCCGCCGTCCAGCACCGCGGCACGAGTATGTCCCATCCAGCGCAGCATCCACCACAGGCGCGCGGCGTAACAGCCGCCGCTCGCGTCGTAGGCAACGACCTGCTTGCCGCCATCGATGCCGAGCGTGCCGAGGCGCTTACAGAACGCGTCGGGATCGGGCAGCGGATGGCGGCCGTTCTTTCCCGTTTTTGCTCCCGACAGGTCCTCGTCAAGACGCACAAAGCGCGCGCCGGGGATATGCGACTGCGCATAGGCGCGACGGCCGGATTCAGTGTCAATGAGATCGTGCCGGCAGTCGCACACGATCCAGTGCGGATCGTTGAGATGCGCGGCAAGTTCCGCGCAGGAGATGAGGGTATTGAAGTTCAAGGGCGTGATTGGAAATCACCACCGCATCACAGATGCGGCGCAAGCTCGCGTCGCAGGAATTCATGGAAGTGCAGCATGCCGTCTTCCATCGGCGACTGGTACGGGCCGGTCTCGTCGATGCCCTGCTGGTAAAGCGCCCGACGGCCTTCGGTCATGCGCATGCAGATTTCCCTGTCCTCGATCGCGGTTTCCCGGTACGCAGCCTGCCCGGCCTCGACGAACTCACGCTCGAACAGCGCGATGTCCTCCGGGTAATAGAATTCAACGACATTGCTGCACGCTTCCGGCCCGCGCGGAATAATGGTGCTTATCACCAGCGAATGCGGATACCACTCGACCATGATATTCGGGTAGTAAGTGAGCCAGATCGCGCCGTATTTCGGCTCCTTGCCTTCGTTGTAGCGCAGCACCTGCTCGTGCCATCGGCGGTAGACCGCGCTGCCCGGCCTGGCAAGGCTGCGGTTCACCCCGCAGCTTTGCACGCTGTACCACTCGCCGAACTCCCACTTGAGGTCGGACACATCGACGAAATTGCCCAGTCCGGGATGGAACGGCTCGACGTGGTAGTCCTCGAGATAGACTTCGATGAAGGTCTTCCAGTTGCATGCGTATTCATCGATCTCGATGCGGTCGAGCATGTAGCCCGAGAAATCGAGGTCCTGCGCCACGCCGATCCGGGAAAGATCGCGTGCAACATCACGCCCGCCGTTGAACAGCAGGCCGTTCCAGTTGACGAGCGGCGACTGGGCGAGATCGAGACAGGGATTGCCCGGGAAATGTGGCGCACCGAGCAGCTTGCCGTCGAGCGCGTAAGTCCAGCGGTGCAGCGGACAGACAATGCTCTTGGTGGTGCCGCGTCCCTTGAGCATGATCGCCTGGCGATGGCGGCAGACGTTGGAAAGCAGTTCGATGCCGTTGGCGTTACGTACCAGCGCCTTGGCATGGCCGAGCCATTCCAGCGACTGGTAGTCGCCGACGTTCGGCACCATCAGCTCGTGCCCGACATAGCCCGGGCCACGATCGAACAGCAGGCGTTTTTCTAGTTCGTAAATCCGTGGATCGAGGTACCAGTGAACGGAGAGTTGCGGCGAGGTCTGGTTGATTGCAGCGACACTTGAGAGGTCCGACATGCAGTATGGTCTTTAGTCAAAAGTTAATCTGCTCTCCGACGGCGTTCAAGAACCATGATTTCTGAACCTGGCTGGCCCAGCAAAAGAGGCGCTATTCTTCCCCAAGTGCCTTGAAAAGGCAATGTTTTTTTAACGCGGGTTTGTGGGCCATGTTGGCAATGCAACGCTAACTGCCCGTTTATGCAGCGAAATATCGCCATATCCGGCAGGCCGAGGCGCCGGTGTTGTCGGCATCGGCAACCGGAGCGACCGCTCGCATGACCGTGGGTTCTCTCCGAGCGTCACCGCGCTTAACCGGCGTTTGCACGTGCGCCCGGATGACTGGGAAACAGTGCCGTTGCGAGCAGGCGCCGATAATCTTCGGGGCGGTCGATGTCCCACAAGGTCTCGAGTTCACGCCAGGGCCATTGCAGACGGCGCAGCCGTTCGCGGGTTGTTGCCATGACCTCTGCGCCGCCCCATTCGATGCCGTGAAACAGCGTGGTATCGCAGCGTTTAAGGCCGATCAGTACATAACCGCCGTCCTCCGCCGGCATCAGAACCGCGTCGCCGCCATCGGCCAGCGCGCGTGCGGCCTGCTGCAGGTGCGCTGCGGTCAACGCCGGACAGTCGGTACCGATCATGATCACGTGCCGGGCGTCGCGCAGCGCGCGCGCGAACGCGTCCAGCATGCGCGCACCGAGGTCGCCGTCGGCCTGGGCAGTGAGGGTGATGTCATAACGGCCGCCGCAGTACTGGAAGAACGGATCGTCGGTGTGCGGCGCGCAGCATAACTCGACCTGCCCGGCTCCTGCCGCGCAGGCCGTGGCCAGTGTATGCTCGATGAGCCGCGCATGCAGCGTCGCCGCGCCTGCGGCGCCGAGCAGCGGGATCAGCCGGGTTTTGGCGGCGCCGGGCTGCGGCGCCTTGGCGAAAACGATGAGCCGCGTGTTATGGCTTGTGGGCGGCATAGCGCAGTGCGAGCTCGTCGGGATCGGCGCCCAGCCAATAGGCGAGGCGCAGGCGCCACATGAGGATAATGGTGCGCAACACGCCGTGCTTTTCCCAGCGCCGCCCCGAAGTCGTGATGCGGTGCGAAAGGCACAGCGGCGCGCCGAAGCGCTTCAGGCGTCTGGACAATGCAATGTCTTCCATTAACGCGATGTCTGGAAAACCTCCAACGGCCTCGAACAGCGAGCGGGTGACGAACATGCCCTGATCGCCGGTGGCGATGCCGGTTGCGCGCGAGCGCAGGTTCATGAGCGTTCCGACCGCGCGCAGCAGCGGATGTTTGCCCGAAATGCGCACATCGAATCGGCCCCAGCTTTTCCGTGCGCGGTTCAGGCCGTCGATGATCATGCTGTCGGCCGCCGCCGGCAGCAGGCAGTCGGCGTGCAGAAACAGCAGGATGGTGCCGCTTGCTTCACCCGCACCGGCATTCA
>JAIESJ010000098.1 GCA_019746155.1 Burkholderiales bacterium | reverse complement strand
CCATCCTTTTCGACCCGCGCGTTCCGACCCAGATTGCGCAAGCCATGATCTCATTGGTGGAGGACGACGCATTGCGCGCAAGGCTCATTCACGCTGGATTGCAGCGATCTGCCGAGTTTTCAGACGCGAAGCGCATGGCAAAGGAGTATTGGGAACTCTTCCAGTGCGCGTTGACCGACGAAACGCATGAAAACCTGCTGACGGGGGCTTATGCCGATGGCTGGGCGGGCCCCCGCCTGAACATACATGTGGTACCCGCGGCAAGCGCGCAAACTTTGGAGATCGAATTCTCCGCTCCCGAATGGCTGCCGCAGTCGAAGGTCGCGGTTACGGCCAGCCGTGGTGGAAAACCCCAAGGCATCCCGCTTGAAATCGTCCATGGCGCTAACACTGTCTTATCGTTGCCCCTGGAGCCCAATGGGGGGTACTACGAAATTCGGATTTCTCCCACTTTCGTTCCCGCGCGATCGGGGCATGGTGAGGATCAACGGGAACTCTCGGTGATGTTGCAGCGGTGCGGCATTGTGGGCGCCGATGGCAAATGCATTGAATTGTTTCCCGAGAATATTTCAGCATGAAAGTCAGCATCATCACCCCTTCCTTTAACCAGGGGCAATTCATCGAGCGCACGCTGCAAAGCGTGGCTTGTCAAACCGGCGCCGAAATCGAGCATGTGGTCTTCGACGGTGGCAGCACCGACAACACAATCGACATACTCAAACGTTTCAGCCCGCCGGTACGTTGGGTATCAGAGAAAGACAAAGGGCAAACCAATGCCGTTAACAAAGGCATCCGCGCTACCAGTGGTGAGATCATCGGCTGGCTCAATTCCGACGATATTTACTATCCCGGCGCCGTTGCCCGCGTGGCCGCGCTCTTCGACGCCAACCCCGAAATCGATGTGGTCTATGGCGATGCCTTTCATATCCGCGAGGATAATTCGATCATCGAACACTATCCTACGGAGAATTGGGATTTCGAGCGCCTGAAGCAGGTTTGCTTTATCTGCCAACCCGCGACTTTTTTTCGCCGGAGCGTGGTGGAGCGGTTCGGCATGCTCGACGAAACCCTGAACTATTGCATGGACTACGAATATTGGCTTCGCCTTGCTTCGTGTGGGGCACGTTTTTCTCGGTTACAACAGCCATTGGCCGGTTCGCGCTTCTACGCCGAAACCAAGACCCTTGGGGCCCGCAAGAAAGTACATGCGGAGATCAACCGGATGATGCAAAGTCTGTTCGGCAAGGTTCCTGAGCGCTGGTTGTTCAACTATGGCCACGCTGTCATGGAGCAGACAGCTGTTGATCGGATAGCACACCCCAGGCTTTTTTTGATTCTCGTTGCCATGGTTTCATTATTGGCGGCGTTGCGCTGGAATCATGCGATATCCCGCGACATGATTTCTACCATGGCGAAGTGGGTGAGCGTGAAGCCGTGAAGATAGGCTACGATATCAGCCAGACGGGGAGCCAGAAGGCCGGGTGCGGATATTTTGCCGACAGCCTGATCCGCGGCCTTGCCCGCGCCGACACTGAAAATCAGTACGTTCTCTATCCGACTTTCGGCGATTTCTATTTCGACCCCCATGCACCCATGCGCTGCCCGATCAGCCAGCGCAATTTTCAGTTGGGGCCACGGCATCTGCTGCCAGAAACATCGCGCCAGTTCTGGCGCCAGCCCCCGGAGGAAATAGAAGCAAAGCTACGTCATCCAGACATCATTCATGCGAACAACTTTTATTGTCCGCGTGGGATGAAGCGCGCCAAGGTGGTTTACACGCTCTACGACTTGGGGTTTCTCGAAAACCCGGGCTGGACTACCGAAACCAACCGCTGGGGTTGCTTTGGCGGTGTCTTCGACGCTGCGCAATTTGCCGATTATGTAATCGCCATATCTGAATATTCTCGGAACCACTTTCTCAGAATTTTTCCCCATTATCCTGCCGAACGTGTCTCCGTCGTCTATCCGGCTTCCCGCTTCAATACTGAGAAGCGCACAGCGCAGCCTGAGCGACTGTTGCAGTTGAAGCCGGACGCTTTTTGGCTGATCGTCGGCACGATCGAGCCGAGGAAAAACCATAAAACGCTGTTGCGCGCTTTCCACCAACTGCAATCGACCGGCCGGAACAACCTGCCCCTTGTCATCGCCGGCGGTGGCGGCTGGCTAATGGATGATTTTGAACAGGAAATCGATGCGCTGGGCATCACGGGCGACATCATCCGCGCCGGCTATGTCGATGACGACGAGCTGGGCTGGCTATACGCGAATTGCTTTGCGAATATCTATCCTTCCCTGTTCGAGGGGTTTGGAATGCCGGTACTGGAAGGCATGTCGCTGGGGGCGATCCCGGTTGCCGGCAGCAATTCCTCGCTGCCCGAGATCGTCGGAGACTGCGGATTCCTTGTTACTGCGGAAGATGTAGACGATATTGTCCGGACGATGACTATGTTGATCGACCAAAAGGCGGAAGATCGCGATACCCTCAAGCAACGATGTCTGGAACGCTCGAGGAAATTCAACTGGGATGTCTCGGCGAAAAGAACGCTGGAGATATATCACGAAGTGCTGAACCAAGAAAAACTGGAATTGGCATCATGGCCAAGCGGGCGTTGATCACCGGAATAACCGGCCAGGACGGGAGTTACCTGACCGAGTTATTGTTGACCAAGGGATATCAAGTCTATGGCCTTTGCAGAAAGGGGCCTGCCGGCGTAAATCCCGAGTTCAAGGAAATTTTCTCGCCTGTCAAAATGCTCTGCGGCGATTTGGGGGATTACGATTCCTTGACTGAGGCGATCAGGATCGCCAGGCCGGACGAAATATATAACCTTGCCGCCCAGTCCAATCCAAACGAATCCTGGCGCTGCCTGATGGAAACCGCTGAGATCAACGCGCTCGGGGCGCAAAAGCTGTTTGAGGCGGCGTGGCAGGTTTTGCCCGAAGCGCGCATCTTCCAGGCATCATCGAGCGAGATGTTCGGGGGCGCCGCATCCGGTCCGCTCGACGAAACCGTTCCGCTGCTGCCGCTCAGCCCTTATGCCGCGGCAAAATGTTATGCACACCAGATAGCAGGGTTGCTGCGAAATCAACGCGGCCAGTTCATCGCCTGCGGCATCCTGTTCAATCATGAAAGCGTGCGCCGGCCGATGAATTATGTGATGCAGAAAATTGCCTACGGCGCCGCATGCATAGGGCTGGGGATTCACGAATCAGATTTAAAAAACGAGAGCGGCGAACCTGTTGTGACCAAAGGCAAGATCGCTTTGGGAAACCTCGATGTAATTCGCGACTGGGGTTTTGCTGGGGATTATGTGCAAGCCATGTGGCTGACGTTGCAGCACCCGAACCCCGGGGACTTCGTGATAGGGTCCGGCATCGGGCATTCCATCCAGGACTTGTGCGGCGCCGCGTTCGATGCCGTGGGACTGAGCTGGAACGAGCACGTTTTTATAGACAATCGTCTGGCAAGAAAAACCGATCGGCCTTCAATCGTGGCAAATTGTGAGAAGGCCAAACGCCAGCTCGGCTGGAGTCCGCACATGAAATTCAGGGAGCTGGTCTCCTCTTTGGTTGATTTTCATTGCCACCGGCTTAAAACTGCCGTACCGGCCAAAAACCCGGACATAGAATAAAAATGGCCTCTAGCGCGTTGCGCCTCCTCCGGCCCATCTTCTGCTTCTAACGCGACGTGTCGATTACCCTCGAATTGATCTTTGTATGCCTGACGCTGCCATTATTGGCCGGGATCCCGATCTGTCATTTCCTTTTGCAACCCTTCGAATCGGCGACACCGGAACGATGGCTCTTGGCGCCGTTCCTGGGCATTGCGTTCCTGGTCATTTTTGCCCAGAACCTTTTGTACCTCGGATTCAAAATAAGCGACGCGGTTATCCCGATTCTGATCCTGATTGTGATCGGTTGGGCCATTCTTTTCCTTGCCGGTCGCCGCGGGTGGCAAGCCTTTAAGACTTTTCCGCTTCAAACCCTGCTTTTTGCCTTATTGGTCTACTTTATCCATGCAATTGGCCTGTTGATCGCCGGCGCGGATTTGTATGTCGGGCAGGGGTGGGTCGATCAATACAACTATGTTGCGCAAGCCCAGTATTTCCTCGATTTTGGATTTCACGCGGAGAGCGCGACCAATTTGTATCAACAGACGGCCGAATATTTTAAAGCTGACCGGATAGGTCAAAGCGTGTTTCATGCTTTGGCGATGGCGGTGAGCGGCACGGATGCGAAAACCGCGTTCATGCCTGTCATCTATATCGGGCCGTTTTTGACGGTTTTCTCGATCTCCTTTCTGGCGCAGTCAATCGGCCTTCCGCGCGGCACAGCCAATATCGTTGCCCTGCTTTCGGCGGTCCTCCCGGGCACTACGTTGGTTGCCCTGGAGAGTTTCTTATCCCAATCTATGGGCACGCCTTTCCTGCTTCTTTTCCCCGTGCTTTCGTACATGTTGTTTCGGCAGCCGGGCGCGCGGGTGCTGTTCTGCGGCGCGCTGATATTCAGCACACTGGCATCAATCTACACAGAATTAATCCCGCTGGCAGTTCTCGTTATTCTTTTGAGCGCGCTCTTTGCTGTTGTGGCCGCAAAACAAAGCGGGAGCACTTTAACGGTTCTCAATTCGACGCTGATCAGCCTGGTTGCGTTAACTTTTGTTGCCTTCGCTTTAAATCCGATATTCATGGTTCGCGTGCCGGGCATGCTTGCCCGCACCACCACCATGGGCGTTCTGTCCGAAATATATCCTTGGGCCTTTTCCGCAGAGGGGTATGCCCGGCTGGTGCTTGGTGATCTGGTAAGCGCGCTCAGCCCAAACCAAGTGAAATATATCGGTTACGGCATTGTCAAGACACTGATGATCGTAAGCTTCATCGGGCTGACGTATTCTGCGAGACGCGCACCGGGTAGAAGGGCGATCATCCTGGGTATCAGCGCGCTCATGATAGTCCCTTTCGCCGTTTTTTTACTTGGCAGGCAAGGGTATTCATACCAATTCTACAAGCTGCTCAACACGGTTGCCCCTTTATTCTTAATCTCTTGTTATGTAACGTACAGCGCTTTGCGAGGCACCATTCCCCGGAAAATCAATTTCCTGTCAGGGCTGTTCGCGGCGTTGAGCGGCGGACTCCTGGTGGCGGCGACAGCAATAAATTCCACTTTGCCGCTTGATCACCATAGAGCCTATGAGACAAAAAGAGGCGGAAGCTACCTTATTGCGACGCCGGCATTCCAATCAGTCGAACGCGCCTTCAACTCGCTAAGGCAACAAACAGTATGGATCGCGTGGCATGATCTGGATCTGTGGGAAGGCGGGTACGTAAACGGCTGGCTTCATTATCTGGCGCGCTACAACAAAATCTGGAGTGCCAATATATCAAAGGCCGATTTTGTGCCCAATCCGGCAAAGCCGGAACGCCCTGCCGGCGGGGACATAATATTGGTGGCAGCCAAGCCGCCAAGCAGCAGCTTTCAGCGTTACCTGATTCTCGGAGCGCCCCCGTTTTATATCTATCGCGCTTCAAGCGCGGAATATGAAACCGCTTTAGCCCTGCTGAAAGAACTTACGGCGCCGGAGAGATATGCCTTTGCCGTTCAAATAGCGGAGCCGCCCACATATTACCCGCCATATTTGCCGGTGCTGATATCGGGCGCGGTGGGGAACGCTGATTTGCTGACTGTGGGATTTTCGCGGCCCGGTTATCTTTTTTTCCGGTATGACCGATGGGGCGTGCCGCCAAAGACCGGGATTGAAGTCCCCTATAAATCTCGCGAAACTCTGAATTTTGATGTTGCCCTGGACAGGTTCGATCGAACGCTTAAAGTCTTTGTCGGTGACAAAGAGGTCCTGGCAGCACCTTTGTATTTGAACGCTTTTGTTCCCCAAAGAGGCCTTTGGTACGGAATCAATGCCGGCTTTGATACATTGGAGGGGCGATATCAAATAGCCAAAGAATTTGCGGGGCTCAAACTTGTCAGACATCGCGACTAGCTTCGTTTCCTATATGTTTCTGTGCGCCTACCTGTACTTCAGCGGGCGCGCATTGATTCAAACCCTTCTCCGTCCGGTCAAGGGTGACTTGAATTATCTTCTGTCGCCTGTCGCCAGCCTGGCTGCGCATGCTGTAGTTATCGGCACCGCAGTTTTCTACGGCTTCACGACCAGCGGCATTGCAAGGTTTGGCTGGCCAGCCGGGTTGATCCTGATGCTGTTCGGCATGCGAAATGCCGCTAACGAGAACAAATTGCGGCAATGGCTGCCCGATGCGCTTGCCCTCACGCTGATTGGCATGGTGCCGCTTGCCGGAGCGTTTTACTATGGCTTGCTGGATTTCCCGGGCAGTCCGGCCCTGGACGGATGGTCGTATATTGCTTTTGCGCAATATCTCTATGATTACAGGATCGGTTTTGAGGGGGGCTTGGCGCCTCTGTATCAATATGCAGCGCATCTTGCAGGCACACGATTCATCGCGCCGGCCTTGATCGGGTATCTGGCGTTTCCTCTTATCGAATCAAATCTCGCGCAGGACGTTCAGCAGGCGGCAAATCTTTTCCTTGGCATCGTCGCTTTCTCTTACGCTTCGGCATGCCTCTACGTCTGGCGCAGCCACAACCAGGAAGGCCGGGGCGCATTTATCTATGGCCTATTTTGCATTTCCTCCTACTGGATCATCCGTATCCTTTCGGCAAATAACTTCGATAATTTTCTGTTCCTGGCCATCCTGCCCGCCGTAACTGCAGCCAGGTTCGTTGGCCGTCCTGCAAGCGCCGGCTTGCCTTTGCTCATCGGGCTGTTCGTGGCGGCTGAAATTTACAGTTACCCGGAGATGGCTCCCATAGCTGCCTTCCTGGCATTTGCATGTGTTGTTGCCGCCTTGATTAACCGGCCGGAAGAAAAACGTGAAATCCTGCGGGCTTCGATTGTGGCAGTGTTGGCAACTGCAATTCTTTGTGCGCCCATGGCTGAGCACCTCTGGAAGTTTTTCGTCAACCAGGCCACTTTTGCAATGTCATCCGGCGCCCGGCCAGGCGAGGGTGCATTCCCGGAACTTTTCATGGCAAGAGAGTCCGTCATAAATTTTTTCGGATTCGAGATTCCTGCCATCGAGTCGAGAACCAACTTGTTGCTGTTGGTCAGCATTGGTGTCGCCATGATTTTCGTCCGGGGGATTTTATTGGCGATAAGGAAAAAGGACGGCCATCATCTGCTGGCGTTCTTTCTTTTGATGGTTGCAGGATATGTTTATATGTTGTGGCGGAAGCGGTATGACTACGGGGCATACAAATTTGCCGTGAGTGGCTGGTGGGTGACTGCCTACTACCTCCTGGCGGGAATTCAGAGTATTCCGAAGGGCGGCATTCATGGAAAGGCCGTCTTAGTTCGTCGTGCCATGATTGCGCTTTTGCTGTCGATTTTCGGTGGAACGACGGTCGCATACTATTGGCATCCCGGCTATCCCGACTATCGTTCCTTAGGCGAATTCCGGGAAATGCGGGCACATCTCGGAATGTTCTCGAGCCGGCCCATTTACAACGCGCTGGAAGACCCTCGGGCCAACATGTGGGCCACCTATTTCCTTCGCAGCCAGTCGCTTATTATGCTGAACCTGACTAGTTATATGGCACAGAAGCACCTCGAAGGCTTTATGGAGAGGGCTGCGCCAAAAAAGCGGCCGCCTGGTGCCGGGGAGATAATTTTAGTAGACAGCAAATATCAGTCTTGTGCTGACGGGCAACCAATATGGAGCAATTCGAAGATCGCGGCCTTCGTGCTGAAGGCAGATCGTCCCGCATTGCTGGGTATTTCATCGCCGAATGGTCTGGAGTCCCAGGGTGGCAAGATATTTACATGGATAGAAAATCGGCCAGTGGTAATGCGGGTCGCGATGGCCAGCGCCGCCCGGGTGGTGTTGGTTGCCGATCTGGGTCCTGGACCCAGCACCAGATCCGGGCAAATCCCGAAAATGCGGATAAGCGACGGCGGCAACATACAGACATTGGAGGTTGGAAAAAAACAACGATACGAAATTTCTGTTTCCCTGAAGCAAGGATTGAACGAGATACGAATTTGGTCAGACGACACGCCAGATACCACGTCGCATGCGATGCGGGACCCAAGAACGATGTTAATCGGAATGCGCTGCGTTCTATTGCGTTCGGGGGACGAGATCTCGCGGCAGTCTCGGTCAGGTGGAATTGAAGGCAAATGATTTTGAGTATCTGGTTGCCGCTGGCTGTGTCAGCAACGGAGACACCATTTTTATTCATGCGATTCATAAAAAGTGTTTATAATCAAGACAATCACACTTTTTTGCATGCTTGCTCATGAAACCAACGGCTCTGAAATTTTATAATTGAAATTTTTCCCCATGTCAGTAGATCTATCGATCGTCGTACCCGTTTATCGCGAAGAAGCCAATATCCGCCCGTTTCTTGGCAGGACGGAGCAGGTAATGGCTAAGATGGGGGTGTCATACGAGATCGTCTTTGCGCTGGATCCGTCACCAGACAGGACCGAAGACGTTATTTTTCAGGAGATCGATCGAAATCCGCGCATCAAGCTGCTCGTTTTCTCGCGCCGGTTTGGGCAGCCTGCTGCAACGATGGCCGGCATTCTTAGTTGCACTGGCAAAACCTGCGTGGTGATCGATGTCGATCTGCAGGACCAGCCCGAGCTTATCGAGCAGCTCCATGCAAAACTCCATGAAGGATACGAGGTCGTCTATGCGAAACGCCGCTCGCGGAAGGGCGAAACGCTGGTCAAGCGGTTGATCTCCTATTTTGGTTATGCGGCCATTAATCGGCTTAGCGATGTTCAGATTCCCCGCAATACCGGCGACTTCCGCATTATGACCCGCCGCGTCATTGAAGAGCTGCGGCGGCTGAACGAATCACATGGATTTTTGCGCGGGTTGGTCGCATATGTCGGGTTCAGGCAGGCATTCATTGAGTATGACCGCGATGAACGTTTCGCAGGGACCGGTAACTACAATCGCCTTACCGGCTCGTTGAAAATAGGGCTAAATGGATTGATCAGTTTCAGCAGCAAACCCCTCCAGCTCATGTCGCTTGCCGGATTCGGTCTGGCCGGGTTCAGCTTCCTGCTCGGCGCCTGGTACCTGCTGCAGAAGCTGCTGGGGGTGGAATTGACTCCGGGCTTGCCGACGACGGTATTGGTTGTGACGTTCTTCTCCGGGGTGCAGCTGCTTGGTTTGGGTTTGATCGGGGAATACATCGGGCGGATCTATGACGAAGTCAAACGCCGGCCGATGTACATCGTTGACAAAAGAATCAATTTCGACCGTCCAGAGACGTAATGCTGTCCTTCAAATTATCGCCGCCACTTAATGCCACGAGTTCTCCCGAGTGGGTTGGCGGCGGATTTCGCCTGGGCCAGCAAATCGTTCCGGTCCTCGAATACAGTGAAAATTTCGCCGGCTGGTCGGATGATCTGACCGCTTTGCACGAAGAGGCAGCCGGGGAGTCTCATCCGATCGATGTTGCTTCCCGCAATGATGCTTTACGGCAGCTTCAGGCCAATTTGAGCACAAAAACGCCTTGCATTCTGGAAATAGGATGTTCGTCCGGTTTCATGCTGAAAAAAATGAAACTGGCACTGCCCGATGCAACGATTGTCGGGGCCGATGTGGTGCGAGAGCCGCTATACAGGCTGGCCAAGGAATTGCCTTCTGTTCCGCTGCTCCGCTTTGACCTGCTGCAGTGCCCGCTGCCCTCTGACTCTTTCGATGCCGTCGTCATGCTTAATGTCCTGGAACATATCGAGGATGATCTCTCGGCTTTGGTGCAAGTTCATCGAATCCTTAAGCCGGGCGGGATCGCTGTGATCGAGGTGCCGGCAGGCCCGCATCTCTACGATGCCTACGACAGGGCGTTAAAACATTTTCGCCGATACGACATGGTCGAACTGGCAGCTAAATTGCGGAAAGCGGGATTTTCCGTCGAACGGCAGTCTCATCTTGGTTTTTTTCTCTATTCCGCCTTTGCCATGGTAAAGCGCCGCAACCAGCGCCAGCAGGGCCAGGAAGATCCCAACGCCCTCGTCAAAGCCCAGGCGTCGGATACGTCTTCAAGCGGATTGCTTAAACTTGCCGTCGCCGTGGAGCGGGTTCTGGGAAACTGGTTTTCCTACCCTACGGGCATTCGCTGCCTGGCGCTCGGCAGGAAGGCCGCCTGATTGGCTGCAACCACCGTCATTCATGCCTTGCTCAAGGATAGAAAGTCTTTCTTGGTGTTTTCCTTGGTCGGTGCAGCAACGGCGGGCATCTATTTCCTCGCGCTGGCGGTGTTGCTCGAAATATTGGCTATCGATTATCGCGTGGCGGTTACGATCTCGTATTTGCTTGGCGTCACGTTTCAGTTCTCAGCGAATAAATTTTTAACATTTAAAAACAAGGAGTTGATGGATACTATCCCGCAGCTCTTTCGCTATGCGGCAGTTGCTGCCTTCAATTATGTGCTGACCATGTTGATTGTTATGTTTACCGTGGAAAAATTGCGCCAGCCACCATATCTCGGCGTGTTTATATCCGTCGGGGTAACGGTGATCGTCGGTTATTTGCTCTCGAAGCATTGGATTTTTGCCCAGGCAGACAATAGAAAATGAATTCAACATTTGTTGTTACCGGCTGCTCCGGGTTTATCGGCAGCAACGTGGTCGACAGACTGCTGCGCCAGGGACACCGGGTTACGGGCATCGACAATTTTTCCACGGGCCAACGCAGGTTTCTGGACGGCGCGCTCAAACATCCGCAGTTCCGCTTGATCGAAGGTGACCTGCTCGACGAGGAAGGGCTGAAAGAATGGTTTCGGGGGGCAGACTGCGTCATTCATCTGGCTGCGAATGCCGATGTGCGATTCGGTACGGATCATCCGCGGAAAGATCTGGAACAAAACACCATTGCCACCTATAACGTGCTGGAGGCGATGCGCGCCAACGGCATCAAGCGTATCGCCTTTTCGTCAACGGGATCGGTGTATGGTGAGGCCGCCGTGATCCCCACACCCGAACATGCGCCGTTCCCTATTCAGACATCACTGTATGCCGCATCCAAGCTGGCTGGGGAAGGACTAATCGCTGCCTATTGCGAGAGTTTTGGCTTCCAGTCGTGGATCTTCCGCTTCGTGTCGATCCTGGGCGAGCGCTATACCCACGGCCATGTCTTCGATTTCTATAAGCAATTGCGGGATGATCCGACTCAACTGCGTGTGCTTGGCAACGGCAAGCAGCGCAAATCGTATCTTTATATCCAGGACTGCATCGATGCGATCCTGCTGGCGATGGACAAGGCCGGGGATAAGGTGAACGTGTTCAACCTTGGCGTGGATGGCTACGTCGAGGTCAACGACTCGATCGGCTGGATCAGCGAAGCCTTGGGTGTGAAGCCGCGCTTGGACTACACTGGCGGCGACCGCGGGTGGATTGGGGACAACCCCTTTATTTTTCTCGATACAACCAGGATTCGCGCCTTGGGCTGGAAGCCGAAACTCAGCATCCGGGACGGGGTGGTGAAGACAGTGGAGTTCCTTAAAGCCAATGAGTGGGTGCTGGAGGCGAGGGAGTGAGCATGTCGATACCGAGTACTAAGAGCCGCTAACAAAATGACATTCAAGCACCCCCCCACCCTACCCTCTCCCCCGCAAGCGGGGGGAGAGGGAAAGTCATTTTCTTAGGCGCCCTAAGTCATGAGCCTTGGCTTGACAGGAAAATATTGCCTGATTACCGGGGCGACACGCGGCCTCGGCAACACTCTGGCTCGAGCCTTTTGGGAGGCGGGCGCAAACCTTATTCTGGTTGCCCGCTCGGCTGACGCTCTTGGTCGCGTTATACGCGATCTCGGCTCCCGTCCAGATCAGGAGGCGATTTCTGCGGCAATCGATTTGGCTGCCCCGGATGCGGCTATTCAGATCGCCCACATTAATTGCGCGAGGGTGCCGCATTTGAATGTGCTGATCAACAATGCTGCCATCCAGGGGCCAATCGGCCCTCTGTGGGAAAACGATTGGAGCGCATGGCTGTCGGCGCTGCAGGTTAACCTGCTTAGCCCAATCGCTTTGTGCAAGGCCTTTGCTCCTAGGATGATCGAAGGTGGCGGCGGCAGTATTATCAATATTTCAGGTGGCGGTGCCACGAGTCCACGGGCAAACTTTACGGCTTATGCGACGGCTAAGACCGGTCTGGTTCGCTTCAGCGAGACATTGGCTGAGGAATTACGTCCGCACGATGTTCGTGTTAACTGCATCGCTCCGGGCGCGATGAACACGACAATGCTTGCCGAAGTCGTGAGCCGGGGGGCGGATGCTGCAGGACCGAAGGAATATGCACAGGCAGTCAAGGTTCAGCAGGAGGGAGGGGCTTCCATGCAACGGGTTGCCGGGCTATGCATGTTTCTGGCTTCTGATGCGGCCAGGGATATTACCGGCAAGCTGATCAGCGCCGTGTGGGATCCTTGGGGATCATTTCCGGAACATCTGGATGAGTTGAACAAAACCGACATTTACACTCTGCGGCGCATCGTGCCGAAGGACCGCGGTAAGACCTGGGGGAACGATCAATGAATGTCGCGATCGTCGGCTGTGGCCTGATCGGGCAGAAGCGTGCCAAAGCGTTGTCAGGGGCGCGGCTGGTGGCCTGCGCGGACAGCAACCTTGCCAGGGCCGAACAACTCGCCCGCAATGCCGAAGGTTGCGTTGCCGCCAGCGATTGGCGGCAGGCAGTGAACCGGAAAGATGTGTCTGCCGTCGTGATTGCCACCCCCCATGATTCGCTTGCCGAAATTACCGCCGGTGCCATCGAAGCGGGAAAACATGTGCTGGTGGAAAAGCCGGCCGCGCGCCATGTCGGCGAGTTGAGGTCCCTCCCGGATCGCGCTGATCAGAAGGGTGTTCTGGTTCACGTCGGCTTTAACCACCGCTATCACCGGGCATTTCGTCAGGCGCGGCAAATCGTCGATTCCGGAGCGCTGGGACCGCTGATGTTCCTGCGGGCGCGATACGGCCACGGCGGGCGCATCGGTTACGACAAAGAGTGGCGCGCCCAGCCGGAGCTTTCCGGCGGCGGCGAGCTGATCGACCAGGGGGTCCATATCATCGACTTGGCGCGCTGGTTCCTCGGGGATTTTACCGAGGTGGAAGGCTACGCTCACACCTACTTCTGGAACATGCCGGTGGACGATAATGCCTTCCTGCTGTTGAAGACGGCGCAGAAACAGGTTGCCTTCCTGCATGCCAGTTGCACTGAGTGGAAAAATACGTTTTCCTTCGAACTTTACGGGCACAATGGCAAGCTGCAGATCGACGGTCTGGGCGGCAGCTACGGTGTCGAGCGACTGGCGTATTACAAAATGCTGCCGGAGATGGGGCCGCCGGAAACGACCATCTGGGAATACCCGATGGCCGACAACTCGTGGGAAGTCGAAATGGCGGAGTTTCTTGAAGATATCCGGCTCGGCCGGCAACCTGCAGCCGGCTTGAAGGATGCCGTCGCCGCGATGGATGTCGTGGACAGGATTTATCGAGAGTCTGGTTATGATCATTGCGCGTAGTCCGTTGCGGATTACCCTGGGTGGCGGGGGTACCGACTTGCCCTCGTATTATCGTGATCATGAAGGCTTTCTCATTGCAGCCGCGATCGACAAGTATGTCTATGTAACGGTGATGCGACCGTTCACGCCGGGTATCTATCTCAAGTATTCTCAGCTTGAGCATGTGGAGCTGGCGAAGGATGTGCTGCATCCGATTATCCGCGAGGCGATCCAGATGCTTGATTTCAAGACTCCGCAGATCGAGATCACCACGCTTGCCGATATCCCTGCAGGAACGGGCCTCGGTTCCTCAGGCAGCTTTACCACGGCCCTGCTCAAGGCGCTCTACGCCCATCGCCGGCGTCTGCTGCACCCGGGCGAGCTTGCCGAACTGGCCTGCCATATCGAGATCGACCGCCTTGGCGAGCCGATCGGAAAGCAGGATCAGTACATCGCGGCCTACGGTGGCCTCACCTGCTTTACCTTCAACCAGGATGACACGGTTGAGGCCAAGCCGCTGGCGGTCGGCATGGATACTCTTTTTGACCTTGAAGATAACCTATTGCTTTTCTTTACCGGCTTTTCCCGCAGTGCCGGCAGCATTCTCAAGGATCAAAACACGCGCACCCAGAAGAATGATGACGACATGTTGAACAATCTGCATTTCGTCAAGGAACTGGGTTACCGCAGCCAGAAAGCCCTCGAAGAAGGAAATGCCTCGTTATTCGGCGAGCTGATGCATGAACACTGGGAACACAAGAAACGCCGTTCCGGCGGCATGAGCAATCCGCAAATCGACGAATGGTATGAGCTGGGCATGAAGAACGGCGCGGTAGGCGGCAAGCTGGTGGGCGCCGGCGGCGGCGGTTTCCTGATGTTCTATGCATCGGACCGCAACAAGCTGCGCCATGCCATGGCCAAGGCCGGCTTGGAGGAAGTGCGCTTCCGGTTCGATTTCGAAGGAACCAAGGTTGTCCTTTCCTGACATGTTCCCGGTTGCCATACTGGCCGGCGGGTTAGCCACCCGTCTGCGTCCCATTACCGAAAAGATTCCCAAAGCCCTCATTGAAGTCGCTGGCCGGCCATTTATTTGCCGCCAGCTCGACTATCTGCGTGGCCAGGGCATTACGCGCGTGGTGCTGTGCACCGGCTATCTTGGCGAGCAGATCGAGGCGGTGGTGGGAGATGGGCATGCTTTCGGGCTCGACGTGTGTTACTCGCCGGACGGGCCGACGTTACTGGGAACAGGGGGCACATTGAAGCGGGCCCTGCAGTTGCTCGGCGAGCGGTTCTTCGTGCTTTATGGTGACTCCTTTCTACCTTGCGATTTCCGTGAGGTGCAACAGGCCTTCGTCAGCAACGGCCGGCCGGCGCTCATGACGGTACTGCATAATGGCGACCGCTGGGACAAAAGCAACGTACTGTTCCGTGACGGACAGATCCTCGAGTACAACAAGCACTCGCCACGGCCGGAGATGGAATATATCGATTACGGCCTCGGCATCCTCTCGGCGGATGTTCTCGGCGGTTATCCCGCCGGCCAGCCTTTCGATCTCGCTGCGGTCTATCACCAGCTTTCGCTCACCGGGAAGCTGTCTGGGCACGAGATTCATGAGCGGTTCTACGAGATCGGTTCGCATGAAGGGCTTAAGGAAGCCGAGATATATTTTTCTAAAAAGGAGATGGCATGAGCTATGCCCAGCAGCACCTCAAGGAAGCGGTAGAGATCATCCAGAAGATGGATGTCGCGGCGATCGAGAAAATGGCCGATTTGCTGGCTGGAATAAAGCAAGCCGGCGGACGGCTCTTTTTTCTGGGCGTAGGCGGCAGCGCCGGCAATTGCTCGCATGCCGTGAATGATTTCCGCAAGATCGTCGGCATTGAATCCTATGCGCCGACCGATAATGTCTCTGAATTGACGGCACGCACCAATGACGAGGGCTGGGCGACTATTTTCATCGAGTGGTTGAAGGTCAGCAAACTTTCATCCAAAGATGCGGTGTTCATTTTTTCGGTGGGCGGCGGCAACCTTGAGAAGAATATCAGCCCGAATCTGGCGACCGCGCTGCAGTATGCCAAATCGGTGGGGGCGAAAATTACCGGGGTTGTCGGCCGCGACGGCGGTTACACCGCCAAGGTTGCCGATGCCTGCGTGATTGTGCCTACGGTCAATGCGGAGACCATCACCCCGCATTCGGAAGCCTTCCAGGCGGTCGTCTGGCATCTGCTGGTGTCCCATCCCAAGCTCAAGGCCAATCAGACCAAGTGGGAGTCGGCGGTGCGATGAGCCGTCGTGCCGTTTTCCTTGATCGCGATGGCGTGATCAATCGCGCCGTTGTGCGGAAAGGCAAACCCTATCCTCCGGCCGGCCTGGAGGAACTCGAGATTCTGCCGGGTGTAGGTGAAGCGCTGGCAAGGCTCAAGGCCGCCGGCTTCGTTCTGGTCGTGGTTTCCAACCAGCCCGATGTGGCGAGGGGAACGACGGCTCGTGATGCAGTCGAGACCATCAACGCCAAACTCGCCGAGAGCTTGCCGGTGAATGATTTCCGCGTGTGCTATCACGACAGCAGCGACAGCTGCGATTGCCGCAAGCCCAAACCGGGCATGCTGCTGGCCGCGGCTCGCGACCATGGAATCGATCTTTCCTCAAGCTTCATGGTAGGCGACCGCTGGCGGGATGTCGAAGCCGGACGACGGGCGGGCTGCAGAACACTCTTCATCGATTATGCTTATGACGAACAACAGCCAGAGGCGTGCGACTATCGTGTCAAGTCCCTGGCCGACGCCGCGGAGATTATTCTTTCGTTGTGCTGCACATCGGGCATTTCGTAACCCGGCGGTGGACTGTAGAATAATCTTTTTCCTATCCGGGCGGCGCTATGGTCATTATAACTAGCTGTAATTACAGGGGATTATTATGAAAATGATCGACCAGCTCAAAGTAAAGATTTTTGCTGACGGTGCTGACAAAGCCGGCATGCTGGAAATGTACGCTAAACCCTATGTCAAGGGGCTGACTACCAACCCGACTCTTATGCGCAAGGCCGGCGTTACCGACTACAAGGCGTTCGCCAGGGAAATCCTGCAAGCGATTCCGGACCGCCCTATTTCCTTCGAGGTGTTTTCCGACGAATTTCAGGAGATGGAGCGGCAGGCGATGGAAATTGCCGGTTGGGGGAGCAATGTCTACGTCAAGATCCCGGTCACCAATACCAGGCGACAACCCAGTTATGATCTGGTGCGCAAGCTGGCAAAGAGCGGCGTCAAGGTCAATGTCACGGCACTGATGACGCTTGCACAGGTGCGCGATGTGGTGGCTGCCTTGAATCCAGAAACACCGAGTTACGTGTCGGTGTTCGCGGGGCGTATCGCCGACACCGGCCGTGATCCGGTTCCGCTCATGGCGGCTGCTGTAGAACTGCTTAAGCCGAACCCCAAGGCCGAACTTATCTGGGCCAGCCCGCGCGAATTGCTGAACATCTTCCACGCCGATGCCGTCGGCTGTCACGTCATCACCGTCACCAATGACATCCTCAAGAAACTCCATTTGGCAGGGTTTGATCTCGACGACTATTCGCTCGATACCGTAAAAATGTTTCACGGCGACGCGCTGGCAGCGGGATTTCGCCTTTAGCAAGCCCTCGCGACTCACCGCCGGTTTCGTGCTGTGACGAGAAAATACAGTCCAGTG
>JAIESJ010000289.1 GCA_019746155.1 Burkholderiales bacterium | reverse complement strand
GTTGCTGCCGCCAGTTCAGACACCCGCTTGCCGGCGCGCGTCGAGCCGGTGAACGAAATCATGTCGATCTCCGGGTGACGGGCGAGCGCTTCGCCGACCACCGGCCCGGTGCCGCATACCAGATTGAACACTCCGTCCGGTACGCCCGCGTTGTCCATGACTTCGGACAGCACGAAGGCGGTGAGCGGCGCAACTTCGGAAGGCTTCAGCACCACGGTGCAGCCCGCGGCGAGTGCCGGGGCCACTTTCGCCACGATCTGGTGCAGCGGATAATTCCACGGGGTGATGCAGCCCGCCACGCCGACCGGTTCATGGACCACCAGCGAATTGCCGATCTTTTCCTCGAACCGGAACTCCCTCACCAGCCTGGCGTAGCTTGTCATCACCTGCGGCGGCAGTCCGGCCTGGATGCGCTGCGAAAGCTTCAACGGCATGCCGACTTCGGCGGTGATGCTGTGCGCGATCTCGTCGCTGCGCGCGGCCAGCCCGTCGGCGATGGTCTGCAGATATTCCGCGCGCTGCGCAACCGGGGTTTGCGCCCAGGCGTCAAACGCCCTGCGCGCGGCCTGTACCGCAAGCTCGACATCCTCCGGCACGCCGGCGGGCACTTTCGCCATCACCTCCTCGGTGGCGGCGTTGATGACCTTGATCTGCCCGGAAGATTGCGAGGGTGTCCATTTGCCGCCGATGTAGAGCTTGTCCAGGATTTTCATGGCGATGGCTTACGGTAACCCGGCTCTGCGGCACGCCGGCCCGCCCAGCGCAGCCAGACGCGCAGCCGGCGGAAATCCTCATGATCGACATTGTCCGGCGTGATCATGACATACTTGGCGCGGCGCCGATTTTCCTCGGCCAGCACCAGAATCGTGAGCCAGGAAGACACGAAACTGTCCCCTGACAACGTGCACTCGCGCCACTCTCCACGCCGGGTCTGCAGAGATATTTTCCCCCGCTCTTTGATCTCGATGGCAATCACTGCCTCGGGCGTGGTGAGCAGGGCCACGTGGTTCAGGAAAAACACCAGGCTCGTGACGATCGCCAGGACGATGACCGCTTTGATCCACACCGGCAGGGCAAGCGGCCACAGCAGCGCCAGCGCGCCGGCATGCGCCGCAACCAGCAGCCACAGCAGACAGCCGGAGCGCCTGATGGACAGCTTGCAAACCAGTTTTAACAGTTAGTCACCTCGAATCCGGGTACGCCAGCTTCCGTCATCGTTGGCACGTTCGGCAAGAACGGCGAGCGTGACGGACGGACTGTCAGGATATTATACGCAGCAAATTCCTCTGGCATGTGGTCGCTCGGCCCGGAGCCAAGACCGGATAGCCGTCCCCGCACCTCGGGCAGGTGCAAAATGTTACCGATCTCATCTGCTTCAGTACCGGCCTGGACAGTCAGTCAGGTCCGTTGTGCTGCCGCGCGCTGAAGCCGTCTGCCTGCAACGCCGCAATGATTTCCGCCACATGGTCGTGGTTGCGCGTCTGCAGCACAAACTCGACTTCGGCAGTCTGCACCGGCAGGTGGGTAAATGCGCGCTGGTGATATACTTCCTCGATGTTGGCGTTGAGTTCGGCGAGCCGCGCCGTCACTTTCGCCAGCGCACCGGGCAGGTCGCGCAGCTCGACATGCAGTCGTGCCAGGCGGCCCGAGCGCACCATGCCGCGCTCGATGATCGAGGACAGCATCAGCGGATCGATATTGCCGCCGCTCAGGACCAACCCGACCTTTTTTCCCAGGAAGCGCGCGCGGCGCTTCAGGACAGCGGCCAGGGCCGCAGCCCCAGCGCCCTCCGCCACCGTCTTCTCGATCTCGAGCAGCATCACGATGGCCTGCTCGAGATCGCCTTCGTCGACCAGGACGATGTCGCTGACCAGCTGTCGCACAACAGGAACGGCCAGCTTTCCGGGTTCTTTGACGGCAATGCCCTCGGCGATAGTGCTGATGCCGAATTCCGGCTTGACGCCCTTCATTGCACAGGACATCGACGGGAAACGCGCCGCCTCCACGCCCATCACCTCGATCTGCGGCTTGATGCCCTTTGCTGCGATTGCGACACCCGCAATCAGCCCGCCGCCGCCGACCGGCACGACGAGCACCTCGAGATCGGGTTGCGCGGCCAGCATTTCGAGCGCTATCGTGCCCTGTCCGGCGATGATCTTCTCGTCGTCATAGGCGTGGACGAGTTGCAGTCCGCGCTGTGCGGCGAGGGCGACCGCGCAATCCATGGCTCCATCGAAGTGTTCCCCTTCGAGCACGATCTCGGCCCCGAATGCGCGGGTGTTCTCCACTTTCACGTTCGGCGTGTGGCGCGGCATCACGATCACCGCGGGAATGCCGAGACGCCGGGCATGGTGGGCGATGCCCTGGGCGTGATTGCCGGCGGAGGCGGCGATTACGCCCTGGTTTCGTTGCCCGGCATCCAGCGATAGCAGTTTGTTGAGCGCGCCGCGTTCCTTGAACGAAGCGGTAAACTGCAGGTTCTCGAACTTGAGATAAACTTCGGCGCCGGTGATGTCCGACAGCGTGCGCGAATTGAGGCACGGCGTGTCCATCACGCTGCCGCGGATCGCTGCCGCCGCTTCGCGAATTTGCTGTAAGGTTACGCTCATGATCAGGACGATAACTTAATTGAGCACGACCAGCCAATCGACAGCGGTGACGGTATCGGCTCCGGCCAGCACCGGGTTGAGGTCGAGTTCCTGCAGCCGTCCGCCTGCTGCAGCGCCGAATTTCGATACCGCGCTGATCATCTGTGTCAGCGCCTCGCGATTGACCGATGGTCTGCCGCGCACCCCGTCAAGGATTGCGTTGCCCTTGAGTTCGTCGAGCATCCTGCCCGCCTCCGCCGGTGTCACCGGCGCCTCCCTGAAACTCACGTCTTTCAGTACTTCGATGTGGATGCCGCCCAGGCCCACCATTACCACCACGCCGAACACCGGGTCGTTCTCAAGCCCGATGACCAGTTCCACATCGCCCAGCGCCATCGCCTGCACGATCACGCCTTCCAGCTTTGCCTCGGGCTTGTAGCGCCGCGCGTTGTCCATGACCGTCTTGAACGCTGCCCTCACCGCAGCTTCGTCCCTGAGACCGAGCCGCACGCCCTGCGCCTCGGTCTTGTGCAGGATGTCCGGGGACTCGATCTTGAGCGCCACCGGGTAGCCCAGCCTCTCCGCGGCGACAACGGCGGCTTCGGCGGTCTGCGCCAGTTCCGCAGGGGCGGTTGCAATCCCGCACGTGTTCAGCAGTTGTTGCGCAGCCAGGCTCGCCACCGGGCCGGCAACTCCCGGCAGAGCTAGCCTGGGCAGTTGCAATGGCCCTCGTGCCGCTTTGTCCGCCAGCCAGTGGCGGCGCGCCTCGGCGTATCCCACCAGAGCCGCCACCGCATCCACCGCCGGTTCCGCGCCGCGCAGCACCGCGATGCCGCGGCTGCGCAACGCCTGTAGTGCTTGCTCCGGCGCCGCTACCCAGCTCACCACGAACGGCTTGGTCGCGCCGCTTCGAACTTCCTCAAAAATATCAATTAAAACATCAACATACGCATCCATCAATTGCAGCCATACAATGCCGATATGCACTTGGGGATCGGACAGCACGATGCGCACGGCTTCGCGCAGCAACGCCGGCTCGGCGACGAACTGGCCGGTGACATCGACCGGATTGGCGGCGGCGCCGAACCCCGGAATCACTTGCTGCAGCGCCAGTTGCGTGGAAGCGCCCAACACCGGCACTTTCAAACCCAGTTCCTCAGCGCGGTCGGCCATCAGCACGCCCGCGCCGCCGGATTGCGTAACGATGCCGAGCCCGCTGCCTTCGGGCAGTTTGCAGGCGGAGAACACCTCGACCATGTCGAGCATGTGCTCCTCGTTGCGGGCGCGAATGATGCCATGGCCCCGGATCACGCCGTCAAACACATTGTCTGCTCCGGCCAGCGCGCCGGTGTGCGAAGCCGCGGCACGCTCGCCGGCGCCGGTTTTACCGACCTTGGTCAGCACGAGCGGTTTTGCCTGGTGCAACGCGAATTCGGCAAGTTCAACCAGCCCCGGCCCGTTCTTGAGCCCCTCGATATAGCCAGCGCCGACCCTGATGCGCGGATCGTCCAGCACCGCGCGCATCACCTGCACGAAATCGACGTCGCCTTCGTTGCCGGTATTGACGAAATAACCCAGTCCCAGACCGCGGCGCCGCGCCAGCGCCGCGATGGCTGTGCCGAACGCGCCCGACTGGGTGACGAAGCCGACCGGTCCGGGCGGCGTGTCGCCGTCGGCGAACTGGCCGAAGGTGGCGATGACCTGGTCGAAAGCGTTGATGAGGCCGAGACAATTGGGGCCGCACAAGCGCAGGCCCGACTCGCGCGCGGCGGTCACCGCCTCGTTTTCCAGTGCGCGGCCCGCGGCGCCAGTTTCGGCGAAGCCGGAGCTGAAGACCACTGCCGATTTCACGCCGTGCCGTCCGAGATCACGCAAGGCGCCGGCGACGAATTTGGCGGGCAGCGCGACGACCGCCAGATCGACGGGCCCGGGAACGGCGGCGATGCTCGGATAGCATTTGAGCGCGCCGATCGTTTCATATTTCGGATTCACCGGGAAAATCCTGCCGGCGTAGCCCTTTTCGAGCAAGTACTTGAGGGTGCGGCCGTTGACTTTGGCGAAGTCGGCGGAAGCGCCGAGAATGGCGATCGATTTGGGATTGAGTAAAGCCTGTAAGCCGTTCATTGTCATCTATATGGTGAAAATTGCAGGGCGCCTGCCCTTGTGTCAGTATTCTGTGGCAGGACTTGAATTGAATTACACCATAAAGGAGGACATCCGATGAAAAAAATCATGTATACCGGATTGATGTGGCTTGCGTTCTCGTTCAGCGCCGCACTGGCGCAGCAAAATGAACTGAGGCTTTCGATCGGCACCGGCGGCACCGGTGGCGTGTGGTATCCGCTCGGCGGCGCCATGGCCAATATCCTTTCGAAAACCTTGCCCAACGTGCAGGCCACCGCCGAAGTCACCGGCGGTTCGGTCGACAACATCAAGCTGCTTTCCACAGGCAAATCGGATCTCGGGTTTTCGATGACCGACGCCGCCTGGGACGCCTATCAGGGACAGGGCAAGTTCAGGGAAAAGGTGGCGTTGCGCACGCTCGCGGTATTCTATCCCCAGAAAAATCATGTGGTGACGCTGGAAGGCAAAGGCATCGAAAAAATGTCCGACCTCAAGGGCAAGCGCGTATCCGTCGGCTCGCCCGGCAGCGGCTCCGAGATCATCGCGCTGCGCGTGCTGGAGGCCTACGGCATCGATCCCGACAAGGACATCGTCAAGGAGCGCCTGAGCGTGGCGGAAGCCGTCAACGCGTTGAAGGACCGCAAGATCGACGCCTTTATCCACAATGCCGCCGTCCCCATCCCGGCGGTGACCGATCTCGGCGCCACGCCGGGCATCCGCATCAAGCTTATCGACCACAGCGACGCCGTAACGGCGATGAACAAGAAATTCGGCCCGCTCTATATCAAGGGCATGCTGCCGGCAAAAACCTATCCCGGCCAGGACAAGGATGCTGCTACCGTGGATGTGTGGGCAGTGCTGCTGACTAACGACAAGATGAGCGACCAGGTCGCCTACGACATGGTCAAGACACTGTTCGAGAAAAAGCCCGACCTGATGCTGGTGGCCAAGGACACGGTCTACATGTCGTTCGAAAACCAGTTCAGCGGCGCCTCTCCGATACCGTTCCATCCCGGGGCGCTCAGGTTCTTCGCCGAAAAGGGCTACAAGCCCAGATAGTGATCAGCGCGCGCCCAGCCAGCGCCGGCCTTTTTCGAGTTTGATCAGGTCGGCGCAGCTTTGCATGCCCTGCCGCTGCGCTTGCGCCACGATGATCTGGAACAGCTGGGCGGTAGCAAGCGCGTCGGCCACTGCGTCGTGCCGCGCATAACTGGGTATGCCGAACACCTGCATCCAGTCGTCGAGGGTATGGGCGGTCTGCATGTGCTCGGCAAACAGCGCCGGCGCCAGCACCGCCAGATCCAGCCAGACATTGACCAGGTCGCTGCCGAGCACCTCGCGGACAGCGCGCGCAATGATTACGCGGTCGAAGTCGGAATGGAATCCGATCAACGGCGCTTTGCCGGTGAAACCCAGGAAATCGATCAGCCCGTCCGCGGGGTCTGTTCCCGACACCTGGGTCGTGCCGCCGATGCCGTGCACCAGGATGTTGCCGTGGTCGCTCGGCGCCCGCTGGCGCAGCACCACCTCGAAACTATGCTCGAAGCGGATGAGTCCTGCGCTGATCGCCACCGCGCCGATCGATATCAGACTGTCCCTGAACGGGTCGAGTCCGCTGGTTTCCACATCCACGACGACGCAGCGCGTTGCCTGCAGTGCCTGATTGAGATCCGGCCCCGGCAATGCACGATAAGCGTTTAGCGCGCGGCTGTTTCTGGCGCTAAGTCCAGGCGCAGTATGCAGCAGGCGCGCGAGCCAGTTCATAACTGGTAGTCGAGCGCGAGCCGGGTCTGCAGCTTGCGCGCCTGGCGAAAGCACTCCTTGAGAACAAGACGGTCGACTTCATTGAGCTGGCCGGGATCGATGCGGTTGCGGGCTTCCTGCGGTTGTTGCGGGTCTTGCGTGATCTGCTCGCGCAGGCGCAGCAGCTGAATGAAGAAAAAAGCCTCGACCGCGGCGGAGATTTCATCCTCGCTCATCCTGAGCATGGCACCGGCTTCGCGCAAACGCTGCGCGGTGCTGGTCTGGGAAATGCCCGCCGCCAGGCCGAACACGCGCGCGGCATCGACGAACAGCCTGGCGCCGGACTTCTTGAGATCCAGGGTGTTGCGGAATTCCCCGCTGTCTTCGGTCACGAAGTCGCGCAGCAATCCCAGCGGCGGCCTGGCTTGCAGCGCCTCTTGGGCCATCTGCCTCAGAAAACGTTCGTTGTTTTTGGTCAGGGCGCGCAGCGTCTCGCGCAGCGCTTCAGCCAGTTCGTGCTTGCCGCAGAGCGGCCTGATATCGAAAAAAATGGCGGCGTTCATCAAGGCCTCGGGTTCGGTATCCCCGACCCAAATCGCGAATTGTTCCCGCCATTCCGCCAGACTCAGACACCAGCGCGGATTGCCCGCCATGATGTTGCCCTTACACAAGGGGAAACCGCAGGCATCCAGCGTGCGGTTGACTGCCTGCGCAAACGGCAGCAGCAGCGCCCGCGCCTCCCCTCTCGGGCGGCAAAGATTATCCACAAAAATCAATCCATTATCCTGATCCGTACTGATGGTCTGCTCGTAACGGCCTTCGCTGCCGAACGCGAGCCAGCACCAGTCGATGCCGGTGAGCGCATGGCGCGCTTTTTCAAGTTCGATAATGCGCTGGGTCAGCGCATCGTTAAGCGTCGAAATGATCAGCGTCAGCTGCTCGGCGGCGACGCCGTTTTCCAGGAGATTGCGGGCGAACTGCCGGATGTCGCGCGCGGCCTGCCGCAGCTTGTCGAGGCTGTCCGCATCAGCGATGGTCCTGTTGATCTGGCGCATGCTCACGCGCTGCAGCGCGAACAAATCGCGTTCGGTGATGACCCCGATCAGCTTCCCCCCATCCACCACCGGGATGTGCCGGACGCCGTGGCGCGCCATGACGAGCGCCGCTTCGTAGGCGCTGGCTTCGGCCTGCAAGGTGACCGGATCCGGCGTCATGATGGAAGCAATTGGCCGCGCCAGATCGCATTGCGCCAGCGCCACGCGGTCGAGCACGTCGTGACGGGTGAGGATGCCGAGCGGCGCGCCCTGCGGCGAAACGCTGATGATCGACCCGACCTTCTCCCGGTGCATGCTACGCAGTGCCTCGCCGATCGGGGTCTCGGGCATGCAATTTACCGGCGGGCGCCGGATGAGCGAACGCAGCGTGCGGTTCATCGCCTGCTGCTCGCTGGCAGCGCTCGAAAAATGTATCTTGAGCAGCCGCCGTGATTCGCGCAGCAGGCTGGTCAGATAGCCGGTGGCGAAATCCTGAAAACGCGGACTGCGGTGCAGCAGTTCGCGAAAATCCGCTGCGGGAAGCTGATAACAGAAAGTGTCCTCGGCGGCAACATAAGGTACGGTCACCGGGCGTTTTTCCATCAACGCGCCGATGGAAAAACATTCTCCCGGCTCCATGGTCAGCGCCGGGCTGCCCGTCGCCTGATAAGCGCCGGCCTGGACAAGCTGCACCACGCCGCGCTGAATGATGAAGAAAGCCTGCGGCTCGCCGTGATCGGGCAGGAGTATCGCGGTGCCTTTGGGGTGATAGCCGAGGCTCAGGCGCGCCGCCAGGAACTGCAGCGCTGCGCGTTCCATGGTGTCGAACGGCGGGTAGCGCCCGAGGAACGCGATGGCCGCACTGATCAGGGACTCGACCGGTGCGTTCGTCATCCCGCCGTTCTCAACCGATGTGTTGGGCGGTATTAACGCACGACCAGCACCGGGATCTTGGAATGCGTAAGCACCTTCGCGGTTTCACTGCCGAGCAGCAGACCCGACAGGCCGTGGCGGCCGTGCGAAGCCATCATGATCAGGTCGCACTTGCGCTTCTGAGCGGTGTGTATGATCTGCTGATAGGGAAAATCGCTGTTGACGATTACGCCGCTGTAGGCGACGCCTGCCGTTTGCGCCATTTTTTCGGCCTTATCGAGCACTTTCTTGGCGCGGACCCTGGCTTCTTCCTCGAAGCGTTGCTTGAACTGGGCGCTCATCGGCGCAACAAAGCCTTCGTCGGCGACCATCTGGAATTCCGGAACAACGTGGATGGCCGTGACCTTGGCCTTGATCGACTTGGCAAACGCGAGGCCGCGCTTTACGGCCCGATCGGAAAGCTTTGAGCCGTCTGTCGGCAACAGGATATGCTTGAACATGATATCTCCCCATAATGAAATGTCGAGCTACCACCACCCGCACAGGATATCACTGCACGAGGGTTGGAAATTGACGCAAATCAAATGCCGCAAGACCGAGGGTCAGTGGGGTCTGCTCAGGCGGTGCGGAGGAATGGGCAGCGCGACGACATCTATCCCCTCCTCCTTGAGCGCTTCGACCTCCCGGGGAGAGGCGGTGCCGCGAATATGGCGTTCCGGTGCTTCCTGGTAATGGATTTTGCGCGCTTCCTCCGGAAATGCGCGGCCGACATCCTCGGTGGTTTCGATGACGTGGTCAATCAGCCTGGCAAGTATTTCGCTGCCGAGGTTCGCGTATTGCTGCGGCGCGCCCGCATCGGATTTTCGACGGGCGTTTGCTGCGCGTCCGTCGCCGACGGTGTTGACATAGGATGCATGCGGCAGGCGCGTGACCTTGCCGTTGCCGCACAGCGGGCAGGTCAACAATTTATCGTTGAGTTGACGCTCAAAATCCTCGCTCGAGGCGAACCAGCCCTCGAAGCGATGATGGTTTTCACAACCCAGTTCAAAAACAATCACGGTAATTTCCGCTCGCTTTGCTCAGTACCGGTTAACGTCCCTTTCCGTTCCAGGCTTAAGCTTGTGTTCCATAATAGACTGATTATACACGATAATATTGAACCGCATCAATGCGAATTCAGTGGTGGGCGAGACCGGATTCGAACCGGCATGGCTTTCGCCGAGGCATTTTAAGTGCCTTGTGTATACCCATTCCACCACTCGCCCGCACTCTGCTTCCAGCCGCATTTTAGCAGCCTGCTTCCAACACGGGTTACCGGCGAAACTTTCCTTTCCCTTGCATCAGCCGCCATACTGCCGCACCGCGCGATTCCCGTTTTGCTTTCGCTTACGGGAGGAATATTGCGACAGGCCCGCTCGGATTGAGCATGGAAGAACAGGCACGGGAGAAGCCTGGAGGCGGGGGTCGGAATCGAACCGGCGTCCACGGCTTTGCAGGCCGCTGCATAACCACTCTGCCACCCCGCCGAAACCAAAACGGGAAAACGGCTGGCTTCAGTTCACCGGAACTAAAGCCAGCCGTTTCAGTGAAGGCTAACCTTTAAGGTTATGCCGGAACTAAAACAAGGCGTAACCCAGCCGTTTCAGTGAAGGCTAACCTTTAGGTTATGCCGGAACTAAAAACGGCATGCGCCGTTTTCCCCGGAATCTGGAGCGGGAAAGGAGTCTCGAACTCCCGACCTCAACCTTGGCAAGGTTGCGCTCTACCAACTGAGCTATTCCCGCGTGAATTCAAACGGATTATAGGGCATGCACTGCCTTCTAGGCAAGGCTGGTCAGTTCTGCTTCCAGGCCTGCGGCAGCGCCATTTTCAGGTAATAGGCCATCGATATCAGCGTCAGTAGCGCCGCAATATAGATCAGCCAGGTGCCGGTACGCTGGGGATCGAAGGCGCCGATGCGGTCGTGATAAAGCAGCAGGGGGATCGCGATCATTTGCGATATGGTCTTGATCTTGCCCAGAAACGACACTGCGACGCTTTTGGCTTCACCGATCTTGGCCATCCACTCGCGCAGCGCGGAAATCGTGATCTCGCGGCCGATGATGATGAGCGCGATGATGGCATCGACGCGCTCGATCTGGACCAGCACGATCAGCGCCGCGGCCACCATCAGCTTGTCGGCCACCGGATCGAGGAATGCGCCGAACGCCGAGGTCTGATTGAGCTTGCGCGCAAGCCAGCCATCGAGCCAGTCGGTGATCGCCGCCGCCGTGAAAATGACGGTCGCCACCAGATTCTGGTTGGCCGCGGACACCCAGCTTTTCTCGAAATAGAAAATGCCGACGAACAGCGGAATCAGGATGATCCTCAGCCAGGTCAGCAGATTGGGCAAATTAAGCGGCATCAGTGGAGTTCCCGGTAAATTTTTTCTGCCAGCGCACGGCTGATGCCCTCGACCTGCGCCAACTCGTCCACGCCCGCCGACAGCAGGCCGCGCAGCCCGCCGAAGTGCGCGAGCAAACGCTGCCGGCGCTTCGAACCCACGCCAGCGATGCTCTCCAGGGGCGAACGCGCACGCGTCTTGCCGCGGCGCGCGCGATGGCCTTCGATGGCGAAGCGATGCGCCTCATCGCGAATCTGCTGGATCAGGTGCAGCCCGGCATGTTCCCTGGGCAATTGCAGCGCGTGCTCACGGCCGGGGATCAGCAATTGCTCCAGCCCGGGTTTGCGCGTTTCCCCTTTTGCGACAGCGACCAGCGCCACATCGTTCAGTCCCTGCTCGGCGAAGACCTCGCGCGCGACGCCGAGCTGGCCCTTGCCGCCGTCGATCAGCACCAGATCGGGGACCTTGCCCTCGCCGGCGACGATTTTACGGTAGCGCCGGGTGAGCACTTCGCGCATGGCGCCGTAGTCATCGCCCGCCTCGGCCCCGGTTATGTTGTAACGCCGGTATTCGCTTTTCTGCATGGCGGACCTGTCGTAGACCACGCATGATGCCACGGTTGCTTCACCCATGGTGTGACTGATATCGAAACACTCGATGCGCTGCGTGGTTTCAGGCAGTTCGAGCGCCTGCTGCAACGCCGTGAGCCGCGTCTCCTGCGTCGCCTGCAGGCCCAGCATCTGCTCGGCGCCCAGATGTGCGTTTTTTTCAGCCATGTCGAGCCAGGCTTTGCGCGTCCCGGCCGGGTTGACCGTGATCTGCACGCGGCGTCCTGCCTGTTCGGAGAGCAGTTGCTCCAGCGCCGCCACCGGGACTTTCGCGCCGACCACCAGATGCGGCGGCACGCCGTGCTGCAGATAGTGCTGGGTAATGAAGGCTTCCACCACCTGCTCGGCAGCCGTGTCCTCGGCGTTGCGCGGAAAAAAGTTCTTGTCGCCCAGATGACGGCCGCAGCGCACCATCACCAGATTGAGGCAGGTAATGCCGGATACCCTGGCGCACGCAATGATATCGGTGTCGCGCCCCGGCTCGTCGCTGACATACTGCTTTTCCCTCACCTTTCTCAAGGCGGCGATCTGGTCGCGGCAAACCGCCGCTTCCTCGTAGGCCGTGCGTCTGGCGGCATCGTTCATGCGCTGGATGAGGCGCTCGATCACCTCGTCTTCCTTGCCCGACAGGAACATCTCGGCGCTGCGGACATTTTCGGCGTAGTCGGCCTCGCTCACCAGATTGACGCAGGGGGCGGTGCAGCGCCGGATCTGGTGCAGCAGACAGGGGCGGGAGCGGTTGGCAAACACCGTGTCCTCGCAGGTGCGGATGCGGAACACTTTTTGCAGCAGCTGGATGCTCTCCCGCACCGCACCGGCGTTGGGGAACGGGCCGAAGTAGCGATGCTTGCGGTCGAGGCTGCCGCGGTGAAAGCCCAGGCGCGGGTAGCGGTGTCCGCTTACGACCAGATATGGATATGATTTATCGTCTCGAAACAGTATGTTATAGCGAGGACTTAAACTTTTTATCAAATTGCTTTCCAGCAGCAGCGCCTCGGCCTCGGAGCGCGTGACGGTGGTCTCCACCGTAGCCACCTGGGACATCATGAGCCGGATGCGGGGCGACAGCCCGGACTGTTTCTGAAAATACGACGTGACCCGCTTTTTGAGGTCGAGCGCCTTGCCGACGTAGAGTGCCTCCCCCGCCGCATTCAGCATGCGGTAGACGCCGGGCAGATGGGGCAGGCGGGCAAGAACTTCAGCCGGATCGGACATGGCTGCAGGAATAAACAGGTCAGCGGATCTCGCCGGCAGGGAGGCATGGATCACGCATCCTTGCCGGTCTTCAGGTTGCTGGAAATGGCGGTGAATACCTCGCGAAACATTTCCGGGGTCAGGCGTCTGGTCTGGGTATTATAGCGGCTGCAGTGATAGCTATCGTAGAGCGTATAGCCCTGCGGCAGCGCATGGCGCGCGCCGTGTCCGAAGCGATAAGCGCTGAGGCGCAAATCAAATGCCATCAATACCGCCTGATGTGCAATTCCGCCCAGCGCCAGAATCGTCGCGCCTGGCGGCAGCGCCTCGATCTCATCCCGCAAATAAGCGTTACAGCACCGCACTTCATCGGGCTTGGGCTTGTTCTCGGGCGGCAGGCATTTGACCGCGTTGGTGATGCGGCAATCGATGAGTTTTAGGCCGTCGTCGCAGCTCACCGCATCGGGCCGGCTCGCCAGGCCGAAACGGTGCAGCGTTTCATAGAGCAGAATGCCGGCGTAGTCCCCGGTGAACGGCCGGCCGGTACGGTTTGCCCCGTGCATTCCCGGCGCCAGCCCCACGATCAGCAGCCGCGGCCTTTCGGCGCCGAAAGGCGCCACCGGTTTTGCGTGGTACTCCGGAAATTCCGCGCGTACCTGTGTCAGATGGCGCGCCAGACGGCTGCACCGCCGGCAGTCGGTCGAAAAACCGGGCTTGGCCACCGTCATGAGCGCGGCCTGTGCGGCCATAGCCGGACAACGGCGGCAGGGGGCTGCCGCGCGCCCCGCTCTTCCGGCTGCAGGGTAACGTGGTCAATGCCGAAACGGTCGTGCAGCTCGGTGCGCGCCGCCTCCAGGATCGCCGCCCAGGCCGCTACATCATCCACTTCGAGGTGCGCCGACAGCGCCACGCTTTCCGGCGTGATGCCCCACACATGCAGGTCGTGCACCGAGGACACGCCCGGCACCTTGGCGAGCGCCTTGCCGATCTGCTCCAGGTTCACCGACGGGGGAACTGCCTCCATCAGCACATGCAGGGTGTCACGCAGCAGCCGCAGCGTGCTGATCAGTATCAGCCCCGCGATGACCAGCGACAGGAGGGGATCGATCAGCAGCCAGCCGGTGGCGTAGATCACCGCACCCGCGATTAGGGCCGCGACGGAACTGACCAGATCGCCCAAGACATGAAGCAGCGCCGCACGCGCATTCAGATTGCGCTCGCTGCGGCTCAGCATATAGGCCACTATGCCGTTCACCACAAGCCCGATGAAGGCGATCAACATCACGCCGGCGGCGATCACCGGCCGCGGGTCGAGCAGCCGCTGCACCGCTTCCGCCACCAGCATGGCGATGATGCCGAGCATGATCAGACTGTTGATCATGGCGCCGATGACCTCGGCGCGCGCCCAGCCGTAGGAATGGCGCAGGCTCACCGGGCGTCGCGCCAGCCAGGCGGCAATGGCGGCAAAAGCCAGTGCGACCGCATCCGAAAACATGTGCCCGGCATCGCTCACCAGTGCCAGCGAGCCCGACCACAGCCCGCCGGCAAGCTCCACCAGCGCGTATGCGAACGTGATCAGCAGCGCCGCGACGAAAGCCGGCTTGCCGCGGTGAGCGGACGAATGCGAATGGTGGTGAGCCATGGCTTACTTGCTGAGCGGCAGGTCACCGCTTTCGAAACCGATGCCGGCAATGGCGTGCAGGGCCTTGGTGTACAACGCATCCTCGCGCAGCTTGACCATGTTCCCGGCGTGCTGTCGGCCATGCATGCGCGCCAGCCGCGCCAGGCTGGTTGCCGGCATCGAGTAATCCAGGCGCTCCAGCAGCTCATCGGCGGCGGCGGGATTGTTGCATACCAGCACCATGTCGCAGCCCGCGCCGAATGCGGCGCGCGCGCGCTCCACCACGCCGCCGGCCACGCTCGCCCCTTCCATGCTGAGATCATCGCTGAAAATAACGCCGTCGAACCCGAGTTCAGCGCGCAGGATGGATTTCAACCATACCTGAGAAAATCCTGCGGGCTGCCGGTCCACCTGCGGGTAAATGACGTGAGCTGGCATAATGCCGCCCAGCCCGGATTCGATCAGCCGCCGGAACGGCACCAGATCGCACGCCTCGATTTCGGCGTACGGCCGGTCATCGACCGGAATCTCATGGTGGGAATCGGCCCGGACATGGCCATGCCCCGGGAAATGCTTGCCGACTGCGCCCATGCCGCCCTGGCGGAAACCTTGTACCAGCGCGCGCGCCAGCCCGCTGATGGCGTGCGGATCGGAATGCAGCGCGCGGTCGCCGATGACGCTGCTGTTGCCGTAGTCGACATCGAGCACGGGCGCAAAGCTCAGATCGACACCGTGCGCCCGCAGCTCCGCAGCCAGCACGAAGCCGACCTCATGCGCCAGATGCCGGGCGTGCTGCGGATTGGCATCCCAGGCGCGACCGAGTTCGCGCATGGCGGGAAGCGCGGTGAAGCCCTCGCGGAAGCGCTGCACCCGCCCGCCCTCGTGATCGACGGCGATGACGAGCGCCGGACTGCGCAGCGCATGGATCTCGGCCGTGAGCCGGCTCAGCTGCTCCGGCGCGGCGTAATTGCGCGCGAACAAGATGACGCCGCCCACCAGCGGATGCTCAAGCCGTCTCCTGTCATCAGCATCGAGCTCGGTGCCCGTCACATCGAGCATCACGGGGCCAAGAGGTAACATTATGTTTTTATTCATGATTCAAGAACAACGCAAGCGCACGCCAGATTTTTCTCATCGCTGATCGTGAGATGGTGGCTGATGATGCCACGATCTTTCACCACGGCATCGAGCTTGGGGTGAAACGCGAATCCGGGCTTGCCGGCCTTGTTCTGCACCACGCTGATGCATTGCAGGGTCACCGGATAGCGGAAACCGGTACCCATCGCTTTCGAGAACGCTTCTTTCGCCGCAAAGCGGTTGGCCAGAAACAGTACCGGGCGCACGGTTTTGAGATAACCTGGCCATTCCAGCGGCGTCAGCACCCGGCGCGCAAAGCGCTCGCCGTATTTTTCAAACAGGCGCTCGACGCGCTGCGGCTCGATCACGTCAATACCGATGCCGTAGATCATGCCGTCCCTCCTGCTGCATTCCGGCCGGCCGGGCCCCGATCGCGGCAAGATAATCCCTCACGGTCTGCCCCAGGCCGAATTCGAGTGCGTCCGCAATCAGCGCGTGGCCGATCGACACTTCCAGCACGTCGCATACGGTCGAGAGAAAGCGCGGCAGGTTGTCCTGATTGAGGTCATGGCCGGCATTGACCCCCAGTCCGGCCTGC
Source organism: Burkholderiales bacterium (assembly GCA_019746155.1). Lineage (GTDB taxonomy): Bacteria > Pseudomonadota > Gammaproteobacteria > Burkholderiales > SG8-41 > CAKKQX01. Next base: position 1,139 of record JAIESJ010000289.1, on the reverse strand, counting down.
TGAGCAGATCGTGCGGCCGCAACATACCGTGCCAGCACTTCTTTTTCCCTGGCGCTGCCGAAGGCGTGCGCATAAGGCTCGGTATAAAGCTCGACCCGGTCCGCGCCCACGTCGCGCGCGGCGGGCATCGCCTCCGGCACCGGATCCATGAACAGGCTGACGCGTACGCCGAGCGCCTTGAGTTCGGCAATAACGGGCCTGAGCCGCCCGCCCTCCCGCTTGAGATCCCAGCCATGGTCGGAAGTAAACGCGGCCGGCTCGTCGGGCACCAGCGTGCATTGCTGCGGGCGCACTTCCCGAACCAGGTCGAGCACGGCATGAAATGGATTGCCCTCGATGTTGAATTCGGCGTCACGCCGGCTTTCGAGCAGCTCGGCAAGGTCGTAGACATCCTGGGGGCGGATATGCCGTCCGTCGGGCCGTGGATGGACCGTGATGCCGTGTGCGCCCGCATCGAGCGCAATGGTCGCGGCCCGCACCACGCTGGGAATGCCCAGCGTGCGCGAATTGCGCAGCAAGGCGACCTTGTTGAGATTGACGCTGAGTTTGGTCATGCGCTCTGAAGTGGCGTAACGTCCGTCGCTGCCGGAAACGCTCAAAGCTGCTGCAGTTCGCGCAGCAGCGACCGCGTGTGCAGCACCTGGTTGCCGAGGCAGTGATTGATCAGCATGCGCATCAGGGCCTTGCTCTGTTGTTGCGTGACGGCGTTGGCGTAGTTGTCCGACTGCATATCGATCAGTGTCTGGCCCAACAATTCTACCCCGTTTTGCTGCGCGTCGCCGTCGAGCGCGACCGGACCGCGTTCGATGATGTAGGCATAGCGGCGTTGCGCCACGATCGGCTGGCCGCTTGCGACATCGAGGTCGAGCGTCAGCGCGTAGCCCAGCTCGCGCAGCAGTTTTTTTTCGAAACGTCGGAGAATTGCCGCATGGTCGTCGTCCACCGACAGCGCACCCAGCGTTTCCTGGTAGGTGCCGAACAACCGCTCGTGCGGATCGTCCCGCGGCAGCAGCTTGAGCAAGAGCTCGTTGAGATAGAACCCGCAGATCAGGGGCAGCCCCTTGAGCGGCAGATATCCGCCTTGCCACTCCGCCTTGTGCAGGGTACGCAGTTCACTCTTGCCCGACCAGCCGATGAGC
>JAIESJ010000279.1 GCA_019746155.1 Burkholderiales bacterium | reverse complement strand
AGTGCCGACCTACGCACTATTGGGTGGCGCCCTCAGTAAGGCAAAAAGCGCAAAAGAAAATGCGCCGCGGCCGGTTGGCGTATTCGTCGTTGCGTCCCCATCCTTAAACGACCACGTTCACCAGGCGGCCGGGCACGACGATTACCTTCTTTACCGGTTGACCGCCGAGGTGTTTTTGCACGTTGGCGTCGGCGAGCACGATTTTTTCGATCGCGGCGCGGTCGGCTTCGCGCGGCACGCGCACCTCGCCGCGCTTCCTGCCGTTGATCTGCACCACCAGATCGACTTCATTCTCGATCAGCGCTGCGGGGTCGTGCTCGGGCCACGGCGCCGAGAGGATGTCCGCACCGAACTTGAGCTCGCGCCACAGCTGGTGACTTACGTGTGGAATGATCGGAGAGAGCAGCCGCAGAAGAATGCTTAACCCCTCTGTGGCGAGCGCCTCATAAACCGGCTGAATTTTCTGTCCTGCAGACACTTTTGTCGCAGTTGGTGCTCGTTCCAAAGCATTAAGAATTTTCATTGCTGCGGAAGCAACGGTGTTGAACTGGAACTTTCCAAAATCGTAATTCGCCTGCTTTAGGGTTAAATGGATTTCTCGCCGTATTTTCTGGTGTTCTTCGGACGCCTGTGTCCAGTCGATCGATAATGGTGCCGCGTTACCATCAATAAATGTGCGGTTTTCGTAAGCAAAAGCCCACAACCGCCGCAGGAACCGCGCCGCGCCCTCGACGCCGGCATCGTTCCACACCAGCGTGTCTTCCGGGGGCGACGCGAACATCATGAAGAAACGCGCGATATCGGCGCCGTATTCGTCGATCAGCGCCTGCGGATCGACGCCGTTGTTCTTCGACTTCGACATGGTGCCGATGCCGCCGGACTCCACTGGCTGGCCGTCGGACCTGAGTATGGCGCCCAGGCGATTGCCCTTGTCGTCGACTTTGATCTCGACGTCGGCGGGATTGAAATAGCTGATGCGTCCGCTGCCGGTCTTGCGGAAGAAGATTTCGTTCAGCACCATGCCCTGGGTCAGCAGATTGGCAAACGGTTCGTCATACTTCACGAGCCCGACATCGCGCATGACCTTGGTCCAGAAGCGCGAGTAGAGCAGGTGCAGGATGGCGTGCTCGATACCGCCGATATACTGGTCAACAGGCATCCAGTAGGCAGTGCGCTCGTCCACCATGGATTGGGAATTGTCGGCGCAGGCGTAACGGGCGTAGTACCACGACGAATCGACGAAGGTGTCCATGGTGTCGGTCTCGCGCCGCGCCGGCTTGCCGCATTTGGGACATGCGCAGTTGACGAAATCGGCGCGCTTGTTGAGCGGATTGCCGGTGCCGTCGGGCACGCAGTCTTCGGGCAGCACCACCGGCAGCTGCTCATCGGGCACCGGCACATCGCCGCAGGCGTCGCAGTGGATGATCGGAATCGGGCAGCCCCAGTAGCGCTGGCGCGAAATGCCCCAGTCGCGCAGCCGGTAGAGCACCTGCTTTTCGCCCAAGCCCCTCGCCTGGAGATCGGCGGCGATGGCTTCAACAGCCTCGTGATACCCGAGGCCGTTGTATTTTCCGGAGTTAATACAAACACCGTTTTTGCTTTCATACCAAGGCTGCCAGTGGTCAGTCGTGAATGCGCTAGACTGGACATTGATTACTTGTTTGATAGGCAGGCCGTGTAGCTTGGCGAAATGGAAATCCCTTTCGTCATGGGCGGGAACGCCCATGACGGCGCCTTCGCCATAGCCCATCAGCACGTAATTGGCGACCCAGACTTCAATCTTTTCGCCGGTGAGCGGATGGGTCACGAAAATGCCGGTCGGCATGCCTTTCTTTTCCATGGTCGCCAGATCGGCTTCCATCACGCTGCCGCGCTTGCATTCGTCGACAAAGGCGGCGAGCCTGGGGTTGTCGCGCGCCGCGCGCGCGGCGAGCGGGTGCTCGGCCGCGACTGCGACGAAAGTGACGCCCATAATGGTGTCGGCGCGGGTGGTGAAGACATACATCCTGCCCCCTTGGATCAGCTTGCCATCTTCACCCTTGGTGTCATGAGGGAACGCAAAGCGCACGCCATAGCTTTTGCCGATCCAGTTGGCCTGCATGGTTTTCACGCGCTCGGGCCAGCCGGGAAGCCGGTCGAGTGCGGCGAGCAGTTCGTCGGCGTACTGCGTGATCGCCATGTAGTACATGGGGATTTCGCGCTTTTCGACCGGTGCGCCGGTGCGCCAGCCGCGGCCGTCGATCACCTGCTCGTTGGCGAGCACGGTCTGATCGACCGGGTCCCAGTTCACGGTGCCGGTCTTTTTATAGACCAGGCCTTTTTCCAGCATGCGCAGGAACAGCCACTGGTTCCAGCGATAGTAGTCGGGCTTGCAGGTGGCGAGCTCGCGGCTCCAGTCGATGGCAAAGCCCAGCGACTTCAGCTGCTTCTTCATGTAGGCGATGTTGTCGTAGGTCCACTTTGCCGGCGGCACGCCGTTGGCCATCGCCGCGTTTTCCGCCGGCAGCCCGAACGCGTCCCAGCCCATCGGCTGGAGCACGTTATAACCTTTCATGCGGTGGTAACGCGCGAGCACGTCGCCGATGGTATAGTTCCTGACATGGCCCATATGCAGCTTGCCTGAGGGATAAGGAAACATCGACAGACAGTAGTACTTGGGCTTGTCGCCGGTTTCGGTGGCGCGGAATGCGTCCGTCTCCTCCCAATACTGCTGGGCGGCGCGCTCGATTGCATGCGGGTTATATTTCTGCTGCATGGACAGGCCGTGGAAAAAATCACGATTATACCTGCATCCATCTCGCTGTTTTGGCCGTATCGGCCGGCGTCAAACTGCCGCGTTATTTTTCGGCACGGGATGGGGCTCGTGTTCTATAATCGGCATGATCCACAACGCCAAGTCGCATGTCTCCAAGTTTTCTCTCCGGTCTTAACGAGCAGCAACTCGAAGCAGTCACTCTCCCGCATCAATCCGCGCTGATTCTCGCCGGCGCCGGCAGCGGCAAGACGCGCGTGCTGACCACGCGTATCGCGTGGCTGGTCCAGACCGGGCAGGCGAGCCCGCAGGAGCTGCTCGCGGTCACCTTCACCAACAAGGCGGCCAAAGAGATGCTCACGCGCATCTCGGCCATGTTGCCGATCAATACCCGCGGCATGTGGGTGGGCACCTTCCACGGCCTGTGCAACCGGCTGCTGCGCGCGCACCATCGCGAGGCCGGGCTGCCGCAGCTGTTTCAGATTCTCGATACGCAGGACCAACTTTCTCTCATCAAGCGCCTGATGAAGAGCCTCAATATCGACGAGGAACGCTATCCGCCGCGCCAGGCACAGTGGTTCATCGCCGCCAGCAAGGAGGAGGGCCGGCGCGCGCAGCAGGTCGAGCCGTACGACGACTTTTCGCGCCGCATGCGGGATTTTTACGCCGCCTACGACGAGCAATGCCAGCGCGAGGGCGTGGTCGATTTCGCCGAGCTGCTGCTGCGAGCATACGAGCTGTTGTCACGCAATGAGTCGCTGCGGGAGCATTATCGCAACCGTTTCCGCAACATCCTGGTCGACGAATTTCAGGACACCAACCGCCTCCAGTACCGCTGGCTGCAGCTGCTGGCGGGTGCGAACAATGCAATTTTCGCGGTCGGGGACGACGATCAGAGCATCTACGCTTTCAGAGGCGCGTCGGCCGCGAACATGCAGGACCTGCAGCGCGACTTCCACATCGAGAAAGTCATCAAGCTCGAGCAGAACTACCGCTCCCACGGCCATATCCTCGACGCGGCCAATGCGCTGATCCGCCACAACCGCAAGCGGCTGGGCAAGAACCTGTGGACCGCCGAAGGCAAGGGCGAGCCGCTGCGCGTCTACGAAGCGATGACCGACATCGAGGAGGCGGGTTTCATCGTCGACGAAGTGAAGGCGCTGCACGCCGAGGGCGTGGCGCTGGCTGAAATGGCGGTGCTGTACCGTTCCAATGCGCAGTCACGGGTGCTCGAGCACGCGCTGTTCAATGCCGCACTGTCGTACCGGGTCTATGGCGGACTGCGCTTCTTCGAGCGCCAGGAAATCAAGCATGCGCTGGCTTACCTCAGGCTCACCGCGAATCAGGGCGACGACGGCGCGCTCCTGCGCGTCATCAATTTCCCGACGCGCGGCATCGGCAGCCGCAGTCTCGAACAGTTGCAGGAGCTGGCGCGTGAGCGCGACATCAGCCTGTGGGCTGCGGCCTGCGCCAACACGCTGACAGGAAAAGCTGCGGCCAGCATTGGCGCTTTTGTCAGCCTGATCGAAGGCCTGCGCGATGCCACGGCCGGATTGCCGCTGCCGGAGATCATCGAGCATGTGATCGAACACAGCGGCCTTAAAGCGCACTACAAGGCCGAGAAGGAAGGCGCGGACCGGCTGGAAAACCTGGCGGAACTCGTCAATGCCGCGGCGACCTTCGTTGCCGAACGTGATATCCAGCCGGCGGGCGAGGGCGTGCAGATCGACGAGCCGGACGAACTCACCGCCTTTTTGGCGCATGCCGCGCTGGAAGCCGGCGAGCACCAGGCACAGGCGGATGCGGACGCGCTGCAGCTGATGACCGTACATGCGGCGAAGGGGCTGGAATTTCACAGCGTATTCGTGAGCGGGCTGGAAGAGGGGCTGTTTCCGCACGAGAACAGCCTGATCGAGGCCGACGGCATAGAAGAAGAGCGGCGGCTGATGTACGTGGCGCTCACGCGTGCACGGCGCAGGCTCTATCTCTCGCTGGCGCAAAGCCGCATGCTGCACGGCCAGACGCGCTACAACGTTGCCTCACGTTTTTTCCAGGAGATTCCCGAGGGGTTAATGCGCCGCATTAACCCCGGTTTCGAGTCTAATGTTTCAAGTCCGAAATTGAGCCAGGGGAACTTCAGACATGAAACTGTAGACGTTAGACCCGATTTTCCATGGAAAATCGGCCAGAACGTCGTGCATCCGAAATTCGGCGCCGGTGTGATCGTCAACGCCGAGGGACACGGGGCGGAAGCCCGCGTGCAGGTGAATTTCCGCGGTACCGGGCTGAAGTGGCTGATGCTCGAGTATGCGAAGCTTACCCCTGCGTAGGGTGCTTATTTCGGAAGCGGGTTTCCCCGGTCCGGTGCGCCGCCGGCGCTGAAAATGTCCTTGTAGCTGGCGTAGATCGAGCAGATCAGAATTGGCAGCAGCACCACCAGCCCCAGGAACAGCGGGATGGAAGCGATGAACCACAGCACCAGGATTGCCAGACCGTAGACCAGGAACGGCAGCATGTTGGTCCAGCAAGCCTTGAGGGAGAGCTTCATCGCCGCGACCGGGGTCTGGCCGTGAAACACCACCAGCAGCGGCGCGAACCAGATCAGCATGATGATCGGAATGTAGAACGCGAAGCCTACCGTCAGCGCCAGCGCCATGCTGCGCAGCGCCGCCGCCATCGCCTGCATATCGGTATGCGGCCGGGAAGGCATGGCGGGCATCATCGAGCCGCCTGCAACCACAAAAATGATGCCGACGACAATGATGGTGCCGACGAGATAGACGCCACCGACGGTTACCAGTTGCGAGGCGTGTTTCTGGAAACCCGAAAACAGGTGGGCAAGCTCAAGCTCCTCGCCGGATTCGAGCGCCTTGCAGCCGATCATGAGTCCGGCGAACAGCACCGGCGAGAGCAGGTTGAACAGCAAGGGGCCGATCATCGGAATCGCGAGCGACGCCATCCACATCAGCACCAGGACGATCGTCAACGCGATCCATATCAGCGGGCTCTGCCGGAACAGCCTGAATCCTTCGACTATCCACTGCCAGCCTCTGCCTGCTTCGACAATGCGCACTTCCATCATCATTATAGGCCGTTTCCCCGTTGGTTCGCGGACTGTCGGGTCCGTCGTACGATAATTATGTCACGAGTTGCGGCAGATCGTGCTCGTGTGCGATATGCTGCTGAAGTATTTGACGGAAATGCCCGGGGTCCTTGGCGTGGGTCAGCTCCCCCGGGCGCGGCAGGTGCAGATCGTAGAGGCGGGACACCCAGAAGCGCAGGGCCGCCGCCCGCAGCATCACCGGCCAGGCGCCGCGCTCCATCGCGGTGAAGGAGCGCACCCGGCGGTAGGCGTCGAGCAGCGCGGCGCTGCGACTCGGATCAAGCATGCCGCCCGCGTCCACGCACCAGTCGTTGACCGTGATGGCGACGTCGTAGAGCAGCACGTCGCTGCAGGCGAAATAAAAATCGATCACGCCGGCGATAAGGTTGTTTTCGAACAGCACGTTATCGCGGAACAGGTCGGCATGGATGACGCCGCGCGGCAGATCGGAAAACCGGTAGAGCGACTGGAAGCGCACTTCCTCGCGCAGCAGAGCCACATCTTCCGCCGCCATGAAGGGGATGATTTCGGGCATTACCGCTTTCCACCATTTCGGTCCGCGCGGGTTGTCCATGGCGAGCGAATAGGATTTCGCGGCGAGATGCATGTTGGCGAGCATGGCGCCCACCTGCGCGCAGTGGACAGGCGTCGGCTCCTTGATGTCCCTGCCGGCAAGGAAGCTGACTAGGCTTGCCGGTTTGCCGTTCAGCTCCCCCAGCAGTTCGTTATCGAGACTGGCGATCGGTTTGGGACACGGGATGCCATGGCCCGAGAGGTGGGCCATCAGGCGCAGGTAGAACGGCAGCTCGTGGGCCTGAAGCTTCTCGAACAGGGTCAGGACGAAGCGGCCCTGGGTGGTGGTGACAAAGTAGTTGGTGTTCTCGATGCCGGCGGAGATGCCCTCGAGGTCAACCAGCGTGCCGACCGAGTAGTTTTTGAGCCAGACGCCGAGCTCTTCAGGGGTGACGGTGGTGTATACGGACATGACTTAACAGCGTGAATGGTGAACGGTGAATGGCAAATCGTGAAATCCCGACACGAGGTTTTCACTATTCACTGTTCACGATTCACCATTTACTGCTGTTAAAACGAATGAATCACCCACAGCGGCGGCCGGATGCCGGTGTCGAAGCTGTCCTGCCGGCTGAACTTGCCGTCGCCCCGCTCGTCGATCATGTAGTACGGCGCGCCGGTCGGCGGCGTGACCTTGATCATGTAGAGCTTGCCGGCGACACGGTATTCCTCGACGGTGTCGGTGCCGCGCTTGATGATCGTCACCTGCGGCTCGAGCGCCGGATCGAGCTCGAACCCCGGCGGCGGGGGCGGCGGCTCGGGCACCGGCTGCAGATTCGGCTTCGGCTGGGTTTGCGCGGCAACCGGCAGCGCGATGCACAGGATGAGAGCGGCAATGAGTGGGCGCATGAGCGGATCCTTGTTTGCAGGACGCTATTATGGGCTTTCGCCGGGTTTTTTTGAAGCGGGTGAAGGTCGCTACAGATTGAGCAGTATTTCACGCTCCGCCGCCGACGGCTCGAAGCCGCGCTTCTCGTAATAGTTGAAGATCGCGTCGACCACCGCCTGAGGCTCGTTGATGACCTGGATCAGGCCCATGTCGTCCGCGTCTATCATGCCCTCGGCAACCAGCGTGTCGCGGAACCAGTCGAGCATGCCGCGCCAGAACGGCTCGTGCACCAGGATGATCGGCATCTTGCGCGTTTTCCTGGTCTGCACCAGGGTCAGCGCCTCCGATACCTCGTCCAGCGTGCCGAAGCCGCCCGGCATCACGACGTAGGCGGTGGCGAACTTGACGAACATCACTTTGCGCGCGAAGAAATGGTGGAAGGTCTGGCTGATGTCCTGGTAGAGATTGGACGCCTGCTCGTGCGGCAGCTCGATATTGAGGCCGACGCTCGGTGATTTTCCGAAATAGGCGCCCTTGTTGGCGGCCTCCATCACGCCCGGACCGCCGCCCGAGACGACGCTGAAGCCGGCATCGGACAAGCGGCGGGCGATTTGCTCGGTCAGCGCGTAGTAGGGATGATCGGCGGGCACGCGCGAGCTGCCGAAGATGCTGACCGCCGGGCGGATCGCGTTCAGCTTCTCGGTCGCCTCGACGAATTCTGCCATAATGCCGAACACGCGCCACGACTCGCGCGCCGACCATGCTTTCTCGGCGAGTTCGGACGACGGGGGGTGCGGAAGTTTTTCTTTCAGACTCATATTGGTTCCTTATGTGAAGGGTGAATGCGTGAAGGGTGAAGGGGCGGATCGGCGTTGCGGACGGTTGATTTTTCCCTTCACTTTTCACCCTTGACCCTTCACTGCCGAAGGCAATGAAGACACTGCTTCTGGTAGATGGTTCGTCGTATCTGTATCGCGCGTTTCATGCGATGCCCGACCTGCGCAACAGGAAAGGCGAGCCGACCGGCGCGATCTATGGCGTGCTCAACATGCTGCGCCGGCTGCACAGGGACGCGCCCGCCGATTATAGCGCTTGCGTATTCGACGCCAAGGGCAAGACCTTTCGCGAGGACATTTACCCCGAATACAAGGCCAACCGGCCGCCGATGCCGGACGATCTTGCCGCGCAAATCGCGCCCTTGCACGAAACCATAGCGGCGATGGGCTGGCCGCTGCTGGTCATCGAGGGCGTGGAAGCCGACGACGTGATCGGCACGCTTGCCAGGCAGGCCGAGCGCGAAGGCATGCGGGTGGTGATCTCGACTGGCGACAAGGACATCACCCAGCTCGTCAGCCCCGGCATCACGCTGGTCAACACCATGTCGAACGAGACGCTGGACGAAGCCGGCGTGGAAAGGAAATTTGGCGTCAAACCCGGGCGCATGATCGATTACCTGGCGCTGATCGGCGACAGCGTGGACAACGTGCCGGGCGTTGCCAAGGTCGGGCCCAAGACCGCGGTGAAATGGCTCTCCCGGTACGGCACGCTCGACAACGTGATCAAGCATGCAGACGACATCGACGGCGTGGTCGGCGAAAACCTGCGCAAGGCGCGCGATTGGTTGCCCCGGGCGCGCCAGCTGCTGACCATCAAGTGCGATGTCGATCTGCCCGTGAAAATCCAGGACCTGGCTCCCAAGCCCCAGGACACGGCCCGGCTGGCCGAGCTGTTCGACCGTTTCGAATTCAAATCCTGGAGGCGCGAGTTGGAGGGCGCGCCAGCCGGGACGGAACAGCCACGGCAGTCAGCCGTCGGCGACGCCATCGCAGGCCCTGAAACGCGCGCCCTCCAACACGCGCCTGACCGAAACTACGAAACCATACTCACGGAGAAGCAGTTGGACGTCTGGATCAGCAAGATCGGCAAGGCCGATCTTGTCGCGGTGGATACCGAAACCACCAGCCTCGACCCGCTGCGCGCACGGCTGGTCGGCATCTCGCTTTCCATGGAGCCGGGGCACGCTGCCTATATCCCGGTCGGGCACCACTACGCCGGTGCGCCGCAACAGCTCGAACTCGGGCACGTGCTGGCGCGGCTCAAGCCGTGGCTGGAGGACAGGAACCACGCTAAGCTCGGCCAGCATCTCAAGTACGACATGCACGTGTTTGCCAACCACGGCGTGCGCCTTGAAGGGGTGCGGCACGACACGCTGCTGCAGTCGTACGTGCTCGAGAGCCACAAGCCGCACGACATGGACAGTCTGGCCGAGCGCCATCTCGGGGTGAAGACCATCACCTATGACGAGGTGACCGGCAAAGGCGCAGGCCGCATCGGCTTCGAGCAGGTCGCCGTCGAGCGCGCGACCGAGTACGCCGCCGAGGACGCCGACATCACGCTGCGGCTGCATCGGGCGCTGTATCCGCGGATCGAGGCGGACGAAAAACTCGCGCGCGTCTACCGCGACCTCGAAATGCCGGTGATGCCGGTGCTGCACACCATGGAAAGAAACGGCGTGCTGCTCGACACGGCGCTGCTGGCGGAACTGTCGCGCGAATTCGGTGAGAAAATGATGGCGCTCGAGGCCAGGGCGCACGAGCAGGCGGGGCAGCCCTTCAACCTCAACTCGCCCAAACAGATACAGGAAATTCTTTTTGAAAAACAAGGACTTAATCCAGTAAAAAAGACCCCCTCCGGCGCTCCGTCCACGGACGAGGATTCGCTGGAGCAGCTCGCGCTTGACCACCCGCTGCCGCGGCTGATCCTCGACTATCGCAGTCTGGCGAAACTCAAATCGACTTATACCGACAAGCTGCCGGAGATGATCAATCCCGATACCCGCCGGGTACACACCAACTACGCCCAGGCGGTGGCGGTGACCGGAAGGCTCGCGAGCAACGATCCCAACCTGCAGAACATCCCCATCCGCACCGCGGAGGGCCGCCGCATCCGCGAGGCCTTCATCGCCGACCGCGGCTGCCACATCGTCTCGGCCGACTACTCGCAGATCGAGTTGAGGATCATGGCCCACATCTCGCAGGACGCGAGCCTGTTGAAGGCATTCGCCGCCGGCGAGGACATCCACCGCGCGACCGCCGCGGAAATTTTCGGACTCGAGCCCGGGGCGGTCGATGCGGAACAGCGGCGCTACGCCAAGGTGATCAACTTCGGCCTGATCTACGGCATGTCGGCGTTCGGTCTGGCGCGGCAGCTCGGGCTCGAGCGCTCGGCCGCGCAGCAGTACATGGACCGCTACTTCGCGCGCTATCCGGGCGTCGCCGAATACATGCGGATCACACGCGAAACAGCGCGGGAGCAGGGTTATGTCGAAACCGTGTTTGGCCGCCGCCTGTGGCTGGCAGAGATCAAAAGCGGCAACGGCGCGCGACGCCAGGCGGCGGAGCGCGCGGCGATCAACGCGCCGATGCAGGGTACCGCGGCCGATCTCATCAAGCTGGCGATGATCGCGGTGCAGAACTGGATCGAGAAGGACAAGCTCAAGACCCGGCTCATCATGCAGGTGCACGACGAACTGGTGCTGGAAGTGCCGGATGGCGAACTCGACACCGTCAAGCAGACATTACCCAGGCTGATGACGGAAGTGGCGAAACTGTCAGTGCCGCTGGTGGTGGACGTCGGCGTCGGGCCGAACTGGGATAAGGCACACTAGACGGTACATTTGCATGAAGCTGCCCAACGCCCGCGTTGCCGTCGTCCCAGACTCGAAGATATCCGGATATCTTTTGTCGGACATCCACCCCGTCGGGCGGGTTAAGGCAAGGTTCTTCTCGGGTTTTGGATTTTCCGGAGAACGCCCTGGCGAGCTTGCCGACGCATTGAAGCGGCTGGCCCAGACTTATGAAGTTCTTGCGGCCGAGGCCTCTCCGTTCGGAATGCGATATATAATTGACGGTGTCCTGGGAACGCCCGACGGCCGCAATCCGACCGTGCGGACGGTGTGGTTCGTCGGGACCGGCGAGGCGGTGCCGCGGTTTGTCACGGCGTTCCCGGCAAGCAGGAGATAATCGGATGATACGTGAACTGGATACGGTTGCGCTTACAGTGGATATCCCCGGGCACGGGTTGAAAACCGGTGACATCGGTACTGTCGTGTTGGTTCACGGCGAGAACGCCGGTTTCGAGGTCGAGTTCACGACCCTGGACGGCGAGACCATCACCGTTGCCTCGCTCTATCCCTCCCAGGTTCGGAGCATCGGTCCCCGGGAAATGCCGCACGCGCGCGCGCTCACGGTCTAAATTTCTGGCGAGCTATATAGTCCAGTGCCAGCGAGTTGAGGTTTGCGAGCAGCAGGGGTTTGAATAGTGCCGGTTCAATATCACTGGCATCGGAACTCAATATCGGCAGCGTGTTGCCGTAGCCGGCTGCCGGCACTACGGCCGCGATCATCGTGCGCACGTTGGTCGGCGCCGCAACGTCCTTGAAGGCGATTGTCCAATCCGCCTCGAACTCTTTATCACCTCCGACTTGGCGATCCAGAATTGCGGCATGGGCGAGAAGCTCAGGTCTTGATGGTGCTGCAGCGATGTTGCTTCCTGCTGCGCCGCGCGGTGCAGGTTATGCCCTCAGGAAGAGGTGAAGTTGGAAAGCAGGGTGATCGCGCCGAGCGACCGCGCTTTGCGGTAGTAGCGCGCATCGGCGGTCACCAGCGTGCAATCGGGAAGCAGCAGGGCGAGGGCAGGGTAGAGCGTATTGAAAACGTGCTGGTCCAGGCGGATCGCGAGCTTGCTCGCCGCGGTGTAGACCTCTGCAGTGTCCACCGTCGGAATGCGCATGGCGTGGAGCAGTTCGATGTCCCGGCGCGCGGTCGTCGGCGTAAGCCGGCTCAGAGCGGCGGCGACTTCCGCAAGCCGGTGCGGGGGTTCCCGCAATACGATTCGACCGTCTTTCACGCCTTGCAGCAGGTCTACCGCCTTGTCGTCATCCTGCTCGGCGTCAGCCGGGGGCAGAAACCACTTCACCGCGACGCTCGCGTCGGCTACGACGTGCTCACGGCCGGCCGGCGACGCGGGCTTGTCGGATTTGCTTGCTGTTGACCGGTTTACGGGAAGGACGCTGCTTCGGCAAAACGTCGATCGCGCGTGCGCGCGCCTGCTGGACGCGACGCTCCTCCACCGTCTGCATCATCAGGCGGGCGACGACACTGCTCTTGTTTTCGCGGGCGAAGGCGCGGTTGAACTGCTCCTTGACCTCGTCCGGCACGCTGAAATTGACGGTCGCCATGACGCCACCTTTATTGAAAATCCCCCCCCAGCGGGCGGGCTGTCAATTCGCGGGGCCGGCCGCCTGTCGGACTTGGCCCCATTCAACGGAATGCGTAGCGTTAACGAATCGCTGTTGATCGACGCTTCGGCGCCAGGCTGCTTATTGAGCTTTTCTTAACCGCGTGACACGTTCAATCCCTTGTATGTTACTCGGCATTGGTTCATAAAAGGATGTGCGCAGCAGATCGATATCCCTCGAAGCCGGAGACCTGAGTTTGTGGGTGAGCCAGGATCGCTGCGCGCATATTTTTGAAGTGTTGTTGAGAACCCGAACGGTTGCCTGGGCCCGAGCCCGCATTTTGCAAGGAGGGGAGTAGACGAAATGAAATGCGAAGAGTTTGTTGGAATTGATGTTTCCAAAGCGCGTCTGGAGGTGTGTCTGCATGGGAGGGGGGCGTGGTCGAGCGCGCGCAATGACGCGGACGGCATCGAAGAATTGGTGCGGACGCTGAATTCGATCTTGCCTTCGCTGATTGTGCTGGAAGCGACCGGCGGGTACGAAACGGCGTTCGCCACGGCGGCATATGCGGCGGGCTTACCCGTGGTGGTAGTCAATCCGCGCCAGATCCGCGATTTTGCCAAGGCCACCGGCATGTTGGCCAAGATCGCCGCCTTGGTCGGTGTGGCGCCGTTCAACCGCGACAGCGGCCAGCATCGAGGTAAACGCATGATCTGGGGCGGCCGGGCCGAGGTGCGCTCGGTGCTGTACATGGCGACGCTCGCCGCGATCCGCTTTAACGAGCCCATCAAGGCGCGCCATGCCCGTCTCATCGCCCGTGGTAAGCCCGCCAAGGTGGCCATCGTTGCTCGCATGAGAAAGTTGCTGACCATTTTGAACGCAATGCTCAAAAACAAAACACCGTGGAATGCTCGATTCGCCACTTGACGTTCAACACGGTTGCTCGCCCCGAAGGAAGTCCCCTTGGGGGACAAGGGGAAGGACAGGATGGGGATGGGGAAAAATGCAGGCCGATGCCAATCCATCCCCACCCCAACCCTCCCCTTGAAGGGGGGAGGGAGGACGTTTTGTAACACAGTAAGATTAGTGCTTTCCATTTCAGGAGTTTGTCGGGGCCAAGTCCGACAAACTCCTACGAGGGTGCGCGGTAGGACGGCATTCCGATGCCGCCGGAAACCATGTCGGCGAAGGATCGCCGGCCTACTGAGGAGCTGGTCGGACTTGGGTCCGACCAGCTCCTGGCGGGCACGGAGAAAAACGTTTTTGTCGCTCTCCTCCGTATTCCCTGTGGCTTAAGGTTTTCAGGCGACGCCGGCTTGGTGAGCCTGTTGATCGGCGTGGTAGCTCGAGCGCACCAGCGGCCCGCATGCGGCGTGGCTGAACCCCATCTGTTCCGCTTCGCGCGCGAACCTGTCGAATACCGCGGGTTCGACATAGCGCAACACGGGCAGGTGGTGTGCCGAGGGCTGCAGATACTGCCCGATGGTCAGCATGTCCACCTCATGCGCGCGCAGATCGCGCATCACTGCGATGATTTCCTCATCGGTCTCGCCCAACCCCACCATCAGTCCCGATTTGGCCGGGATGTGCGGGAAACGTGATTTAAAATTCTTCAATAATTTCAATGAGTTGTAATAATCCGCGCCGGGGCGTGCCTGCTTGTAGAGCCGCGGCACGGTTTCGAGGTTATGGTTCATCACGTCGGGCGGGCATTCGGCAAGAATATCGAGCGCGATGTCGAGCCGGCCGCGGAAATCCGGCACCAGCACTTCGATGCGCGTCGCAGGCGAGGCTTCGCGCACCGCGCGGATGCAGTCCTTGAAGTGCTGCGCGCCGCCGTCGCGCAGGTCGTCGCGGTCGACGCTGGTGATGACCACGTATTTGAGTTTCAGCGCGGCGATGGTTTTCGCGAGATTGACCGGCTCGTCGGCATCCGGCGGCAGCGGTTTGCCGTGCGCGACGTCGCAGAACGGGCAGCGGCGCGTGCACAGGTCGCCCAGGATCATGAAGGTCGCGGTGCCCTTGCCGAAGCACTCGCCGATGTTGGGGCAGGTGGCTTCCTCGCATACCGTGTGCAGCTTTTGGTCGCGCAGGATCTGCTTGATTTCATGGAAGCGCTGGCCGTCGCCGAGCCTGACGCGGATCCAGTCCGGTTTTCCGAGACGTTCCGCCGGAACGACCTTGATCGGGATGCGCGCCGTCTTGGCCGCGCCTTTTTGCTTTTCGCCAAGCAGCCTGTCAGATTTGGTCCTGTTCATTGGGATCCGTAGTGTTGACGAATTGCGATCGGTTGCCGCTTCGGCGACAGGCTGCTTAAGAAAAACCTTGCATGTCGAAACGCTGGGTTAGCCGGAACGAATATACCTTGCATAACGTTGTTTACACCTCGTTCTTTAGCGCTTTTCATTTCAGGAGTTTGTCAAACACAAATCCGACAAACTCCTGGCTCATTGCAATGCTCGTAATAGATGTTGGGTCAGGCGGGCGCCGACAAGTTCCGGCGTATCGCCGATACCGAGGTCGCGCATCTGCGTTACTTCGAGCCCCGGATAGCCGCAGGGGTTGATGGCGTGAAACGGGGAGAGATCCATGTCCACGTTGAGCGCGAGCCCGTGATAGCAGCAGCCGTTCCTGATGCGCAATCCCAGCGCCGCGATCTTGGCCTCGCCGACGTAAACGCCCGGCGCGGCTATCCTGCCCTGCGCGACTATTCCGTAGCCGGCAAGCAAGTCTATCACGGCCTGTTCCATGCGCCTAACCAGCGGCCGCACGGTGAGCCCGCGGCGCCGCATGTCAAGCAGCAGATAAATCACGACCTGGCCGGGGCCGTGGTAAGTGATCTGGCCGCCGCGGTCGATCTTGACGACCGGGATGCCGTTATCGACGCGCGGCAGGTGCTCCGCCCTGCCGGCGATGCCCAGCGTGTAGACCGGCGGATGCTGCAGTACCCACAGTTCATCGGGTGTGCCCGCATCGCGCCGCGCCGTGAACTCCTGCATCGCGCGCCAGGTCGGTTCGTACTCAGCCAGGTCAAGCTCGCGAATCACTGCTGCGGGCCGGGAAACCTCGAGGGGCGGCGGCAAGTCTGAGTTCATTGGAAATTATATAGTTTATCCGTAAACGAGACGGGTTGTTGTAACGGAAAGTTGTTGGATGACAAGAACGGTAGCACAATGCCGCACTCTGGCAACCTGTCGGATTTGAGCCGTTGACGTTCGGCGTGAGAGGCGGGCACAGTGCCATTTGCTGAGCATCGTGCCGACAGGCTGTATGTAAACGGCTAAAATTCTGCGGCACAGTCCATCCTGTGCGATCCATTTTGACGAATTTCAGGCCGTCTTTTTCAAGCGAAAAGAGAATGACGTCGAAACAATGGCTGGTTTATGTCGTCTGTTTGGTGCTGGCTGGCGCGGGTTCCCCGGTCGCCGCACAGGCGACTGCCGATTATGCGACGGATCTTGGCGTGCTGTACGGCGAACGCTATTGGCTGCAGGCGCAGAAGGATGTGTGTATTGGGGTGCAGCCCAAAACGCGCGGGGAATTGCAGAAAGCATACGACGACTGGATGGAGCGGCATGAAGACCTGATTGAAGACCTCGATGCCCGGTTCAGGGCCATGATCAAGCAGGCCTCGCGCGACCAGAAGGAATACTCACGCAATTTCGGCAAATACCAGGGGGCCGTCATGAGCCAGCGCCAGGAGCAGAAAGAGGTCTTGCTCGCGTTGCCGAAGGACGAGCTGCTTCGGCAGTGCAAGGAACTGCCGGGCTATCTGCGCAGCCCGAAGTCGAACATCCCGGCAAAGTATCCGGATGAATTCAAAACCGTTTACGGGAAAAAGTGAGTGAAGGGGTGGGTTGCTCTGGCTTCCGGTCAGGGCGCGCACGAGTTTCCGGTTAGGCGCTCCTGGACAATAACAACCGATAATGCGGGCTTTTTCATGACAGTGACAAATATGGGCTGGAGCATCCGGGTCAGTCTTTTGCTCCTGGGTGCGATGGTCTCCATGCCTTTCCTCGATCCGCGCCATTACTCGCTCTTCCGGCATTTTTATAGCGAATGGCTCGCGGCTGCACTGGGGCTTGCCGCGTGCATCGCGCTGGTCGTTGGCACAGCAGCGCGCGGGTTCGCAGTGCCGCGCATTGTCATTGTTTCCATCGGTCTGATCGCCATCGCATTGCTGCAACTGGTCGTGCAGCAGCCGACCTATCCCAGTCAGACGATAGTGTTCATGCTCACTCTTGTCCAAAACAGCTTATGACGACGGGCCATCCGAAGGTGTAGGGTATGGGTGCATCGCCAAACGCACTTT